>DATEOL010000447.1:0-6524 GCA_035274025.1 Gemmatimonadales bacterium
GCTGGACTGGTGCTCTACGGCGCGCGGCAGATCGCGCTGGGGAGCTCGTTCAGCAGCGCGCGCGGCCGTCCGGCGGTGGAGAAGGTTTTGGGACCCGTCAAGCGATGGCTGCAGGATTTCTTCTGAGGATGACGAGGGCAAGGCCATGAGATTCGAGCTTGAGGAAGGCGCCGCCCAGAGCGCCCGGATGAAGGTGGTCGGCGTCGGCGGTGGCGGCGGCAACGCGGTCAACCGCATGATCGAGGAGCGGCTGCAGGGCGTCGAGTTCATCTCGGTGAACACCGACTCCCAGGCGCTCGGGGCCTCGAAGTCCGACATCAAGGTCCAGATCGGCAAGAAGCTGACCCGGGGACTAGGTGCCGGGGCGCGTCCCGAGATCGGCCGCCAGGCCATCGAGGAAAACCGCGACGAGGTGCTGGAATCGCTCCAGGGCGCCGACCTGGTGTTCGTCACCTGCGGCATGGGTGGCGGGACCGGTACCGGCGCGGCCCCGGTCATCGCGCAGCTCTCGCGCGACATCGGCGCGCTCACCGTCGGCATCGTCACCAAGCCGTTCCTCTTCGAGGGACGGAAGCGGATGAAGCAGGCCGACATGGGCATCACCGAGATGCGCCGCAACGTGGACACGATGATCGTCGTGCCCAACGAGCGGCTGCTCGCCGTGGTCGGGAAGGGCATCCCCTTCCAGGACGCGCTCAAGAAGGCCGATGAGGTGCTGCTCCACGCCACCCAGGGCATCTCGAGCCTGATCACCAACACCGGCATCATCAACGTCGACTTCGCCGATGTCCGCACCATCATGCAGAATGGCGGCGCGGCGCTCATGGGCACCGGCGTCGGCAAGGGCGAGAACCGGGCGCAGGAGGCCGCGCAGCAGGCGATCTCGAGCCCGCTCCTCGACAATGTCTCCATCGCGGGCGCTACGGGCGTCCTCATCAACATCATCGGCGGGCACGACCTCACGCTGGGTGAGGCCACCGAAATCAGCGACATCATCCACGACGCGGTGGGCGACGAGGCCGAGCTCATCTTCGGCGCGGCGACCGATCCGGCGATGGAAGGGGAAGTGCGGGTGACGGTCATCGCGACCGGATTCGATCGCGCGGTGACGGGCGAGCAGCCGGTCGCGCGGTCCCACTCTCAGCTCTCCAATGCGCCCCAGCCGGTCCCGGTGACGTCGCAGGCCCCCACGACGGTAATTCCGCTCGCCTCCCGCCGGACGCCGGTGACGCCGCCCCCCAAGGCCGCGCCCCCGGTCCCGAAGACCGCCACACCGCCGGTCGACCTGCCGGACATGGAAATCCCGACGTTCATCCGCCGGCAGATGGACTGAGTGCGGCGGCTCGCGGTCCCCTTCGCTGTCGCGGTCTTCACGGCCGCCGTCCTCGCCGCCTTCTCGGGACGGTGGCCGTGGCGTCGCCCCATGCTGGCGGCGAGCCCGATCACCATCTCGCAGGCGTGGATGGCGACGTCGGACACCCTGCGGAGGGGTGAGACGATCGGTGACCTCTTCGCCCGCCAGGGACTCAGCTCGCTGGACGTAGGCCGTCTCAAGGACCTGGGCCTCGACGCGCGGAGGCTGCGCGCGGGACTGGTCTTCAACTTCCGCCGCGCCGCCGGCGCCGAAGAGCCTACCCGGGTCGAGGTCCGGACCGGCCCCGAGGAGCGGCTGCGACTGGAGCGTGAGGAGACCGACGCCGACTGGGACCTCGAGCGCGAGACCATCCTCTGGACCCACGAAACGGTTCGCATCGCCGGTTTCATCGGCAGCTCACTCTATGCTGCGCTCGACTCCGCGGTCCCGGACCAGATTCTCGCAGCGGGCGAGCGGATGAAACTCGCGTGGGACCTGGCCGATGTATACGCATGGAGCGTCGACTTCACGCGGGACCTGCAGGCCGGGGACCGCTTCGCGGCCGTGATCGAGCGGCGGGTGTCCCCCGAGGGCGAAATACGCTACGGTCGCGTCCTCGCCGCTTCCCTGGAGCTGTCTGGAAAGACCCAGACCGCGTTCCGGTTCGCGCAGGAGGGCAGCGAAGGCTTCTACGACGCCGCGGGGGTCTCGCTCCGGCGGGCGTTCCTCGCGGCCCCGGTGGAGTTTCGCCGGATCAGCTCGCGTTTCTCCCGGGCGAGGTTCCATCCCATTCTCCGGACCTACCGGATGCACGCGGGGACCGACTACGCAGCCACGGTCGGCACGCCGGTCATGGCCGCCGGCGACGGCACGATCGCGAGCGCGGGGTGGTCGGGTGGCTACGGCCTGCTGGTGGAGATCCGGCACCGGAGCGGTGTCACGACGCGCTACGCGCACCTCAGCCGGCTCGGGCGGGGCGTTTCGCGCGGGGCCCACGTCTCGCAGGGCGAGACGATCGGCTACGTGGGATCGACCGGCCTCGCCACGGCCGCGCACCTGCACTACGAGTTCCGCGTAAACGGCGCCCCGCAGGATCCGCGGCGCGTCCGGATCGAAGAGGGGCCGCCCATTGCGCCCGCCCTCCGGCCCGCCTTCGAAGAGCAGCGCGATGGATATGCGCGACTGCTCAAGCTCCCCGCTCGTCGCGGGATTCCTTCCGCCGACTGATACCGGCGCGATGATCCTCGCGCTGGTCCTGATCGCCGCGGTCGCACTCGCCGCGGTGGCGTACCATGGCCTCGAACGGCTGGGCCGTCGCGCGCTCCTGCCGGCCTCTCTCCGCGCCATCGCCTGGGCATCCCTCGGCGTGCTGCTGCTCAATCCCGGCTGTCCGCTTCCTCCCGAGCAATCCCGACCGATCGTGCTGCTCGACGGGTCGCTCAGCATGCGCGCTGCGGGAGCCCGCTTCGACGCGGCGCTCGCGGACGCGCGAGGCGCCGGGGAGGTGCGGCTCTTCGGTGATCCCGAGACCAGGCTCGACTCGGTCCCGGTCGCCGGCCGCTCGCTGCTCGCGCCGGCGCTCGCCGCCGCGCGGGCCAGCGGCAGGCCCGTCATCGTGGTCACCGATGGCGAGCTGGCCGATTCCCTCGAGTCGCTTCCGCTCCTCACCGGCGTCGGCGTGCGGCTTTTCGAGCGGAAGGCCGGTCCAGCGGTCGCGATCGCTTCGGTGCGCGGTCCCGCGCGCATCACGGAGCGCGACACCCTTCGGCTTTCCGCGGACATTCACGCTTCGGGCATGGCGGGGCGGGTCGCCTCGGCGATCACCGTGCGCTCCGGGGAGAAGGTCCTCGGGAGCGCGCCTGTCGCGATCGGGGACGGCCTCAGCACGGTCGAGATTGCGATTCCCGGCCGCGCGCTCGGCGCCGGAGAGCACGCCCTCACGATCGCGCTGCGCGACTCACTCGACACCGAACGGCGCGACGACCGTCGGCTGCAGCTCGTGACCGTCTCGCCGACGCCCGGCGTGGTCCTCGTCGCCTCGCCGGGCGACTGGGAATCGCGGTTCCTCTACCGGGTCCTGCGTGACGTGACCGACTTGCCGGTGGAAGGATTCGTCGAGCTGGTGCGCGGCCAGTGGAAGCGGATGTCGAACCTGCAGCCGGTCGATGGAGCGGAGGTCCGCCAGGCGGTAAGCCGTGCCGACCTCGCGATCCTGCGCGGCGCCACGGACCTGGCGCAATCGGTGCGCGGCGCCTCGCTCGAGTGGCCGATTCCGGCGGGCGCGGACGATTCCGGCGGGGACTGGTATCTCGCTGCCGCGGATGGGCCGCCTGCCGGAGCGCTCGCCGGCGCGCCGGTCGATTCGTTCGCGCCGATGACCGCGCTCCTGCCGCTCAGCGCCGAGGGGACCGCGTGGACCGGTCTCACCGCTCAGGCGGGGCGGCGCGGAACGCTCCGGCCGGCGCTGATTGGATCGGTGAAGAACGGGGCCAGGCACGTGGTGATCGGCGCCCAGGGTCTCTGGCGCTGGGCGTTCCGTGGTGGCTCGAGCGAGCAGGCATATCGTTCCCTCTTCGCGGGGACGGTGGACTGGCTGCTCGCGGGTCAGGACACGATCCGCGGAAGAGCGCGGCCAGTGCGCACCGTCGTTCCCAACGGGCGGCCGATCGCGTTCTCGTGGATCGGAGGCGGGGTCACGGAACCGGTCGCGATCCGGCTTCGAGGCAGCGACGGCAGCACGCTCAATGACACGCTGACGTTCGACGGCTCGGGCCATGCCGGACTCCGCCTGCCGGTCGGCACCTATACTTATCAATTGTCGGGTGGGGGCCGCGGAATCGTGGCGGTGGAGGAGTACTCCGACGAGTGGTTCCCCCGTCCCGTAGTCGTCGAGACCGCGGTGGAAGCACCGTTTCCTTCCGACCGCCGTCAGGGAATTCGTGAACGGTGGTGGCTCTTCGCCATCGGCATCATCGCGCTGTGCGGTGAGTGGGTGGTTCGTCGGCGCATGGGACTTCGATGACCGTAGATCGTAGACCGTAGACCATGAGCAATCGCGTTACTGAAAAAGAGAAGGTCAGCCTTTGGGCCCGGCTCAAACGCCTCATGGTCACCGACGTGGGGGCGCTGGCCCGCGGCCTCAATGCCGGTGATGTCGAGCAGCTCGAGCGCGTCATGCTGGAGAGCGACTTCGGGCTTCCAGCGACCGCGGAGCTGGTCGACTGGATCGAAGGGGAGATCCGGAAGGGCAGGCTCAAGACCGACGTGGACCTGCGCCAGGCGATGAGCGATCGCCTCACCGCAATGCTTACCGGGGCTTCCGATCCGGGCGTGCTCGCCCGCGCCGACAAGCCGCCCAGCGTGGTTCTGGTGGTCGGGGTCAACGGTGTCGGGAAGACGACGTCGATCGCGAAGCTCGCAAAGCGACTCCTCCGCGAGAAGGAAACCGTGCTCCTTGCCGCCGGCGATACTTATCGCGCCGGCGCGATCCAGCAGATCAATGTCTGGGCCGATCGGCTGGGCATCCAGTGTGTTTCCGGGGCGCCCGGCGGTGACCCGGCGGCCGTCGCCTTCGATGCCATCGAGGCGGCGGAAAAGCGAGGGATTTCACGGGTGATCGTGGACACCGCGGGGCGGCTCCACACCCAGGAGGGGTTGATGGAGGAGCTCCGCAAGGTCGCCCGCGTGATCGGGCGCCGCGCACCGGGCGGTCCCCACGAGACCCTGCTCGTGCTCGACGGGACCGTAGGCCAGAACGCGGTGCAGCAGGGAAAGCTCTTCACCCAGGCGGTGCCGGTCTCCGGACTGGTGGTCACCAAGCTCGACGGCACGGCGCGCGGAGGGGCGGTCGTCGCGCTTCGCCGCGAGCTCGACGTTCCGGTCCGATTTCTCGGCCGGGGCGAGAAGGCCGAGGATCTCGAAGTGTTCGACGCGCGCCGTTTTGCAGAGGAGCTCCTTGAATCGTGAGACGTAAGCCGTGAGACGTGAGACGGGGAAGTCCAACCCGATCCGTCTCTCGCGCGTGTCCAGCCCCTCTCACGTCTCACGTCTCACGATTGGCGCATGCCAGCCTTACGACTCGATACCCCCGTCAAGTACCTGAAAGGCGTCGGTGAGTTTCGCGCCAAGGGATTCGAGCGACTCGGTATCCATACGGTCCAGGACCTCCTCTGGCACCTCCCGTTCCGGTATCTCGATGCCTCCTCGATCACCCCGCTCGCGAAAGCTGACGTCGGCACCGACGTCGCCTGCATCGGGCGCGTCGTGAACAAGGGCGTCCTGCCGACCCGCCGACGGCTCCGGATCTTTCACGCGGTTCTCCGCGACGCGAGCGGTCTCCTCGAGTGTGTCTGGCCCGGCCAGGCGTTCCTCGATCGCAGCATCGATGTCGGCGACACGCTCCTCGTGACCGGACCGGTGCGGTACTATCACGGCCGCCAGATGCAGCCCCGCGAACACATGGTGCTGGGCGAGGCAGGGAGCGAGGACGCCAATGACGGGGTGGTGCAGGGGAAGGTCATGCCGGTGTATCCGGCCACCGAGGGACTGAGTCACAAGCTCATCCGCATGCTCATCGACCAGCACCTCGATGAGATGGTGAGGCTCTCGCCCGACGTGATGAGCGCGGCGGTCCTCCAGGAGCTCGATCTCCTGCCCGAGGGCGTGGCACTGCGCGCGGTCCATCGTCCGCAAACGATCGGCGAGGCGGAAGCGGGACGGCGCCGGCTTGCGTTCGACGAGCTGCTCGATCTCCAGCTCATGCTGGGTCGCGCACGGCTGCTGGCGCGGACCAGCCGGGCCGGCATCCGGTTCGAGGTGAAGCGGGACCTCACTTCGAAGCTCCGCGGGTCGCTCCCCTGGCAGCTCACCGACGACCAGAAACAGTCGCTCCGCGAAATCACCGCGGACATGACGTCGCCGGAGCGGATGCACCGGCTCCTGATGGGGGACGTGGGGACCGGCAAGACCGTGGTTGCGCTCTTCGCGATGCTGCTCGCGATGGAAAACGGCTACCAGTCGGTCCTGATGGCGCCGACCGAGCTGCTCGCCGAACAGCACTCGGTCACTCTCTCGAAGCTGCTGGCGCCCTTAGGTCTCGTCCCCGACATGCTCATCGGCCGCCTGTCCGCGGGCGAGAAGGCCGAGGTGCGTCGCAGGGTCTCGAGCGGCG
>DATEOL010000448.1:0-5551 GCA_035274025.1 Gemmatimonadales bacterium
CATCCCATCGAGGTGCCGGCTTTGCTTTTCGGTCAGACGGTCAGACGGTCAGACTGACTATGTGCTCGTACGAGGAGTTTTGTTATTTTGTGTAGCAGTGCCTTCCATCTCTTCACTCGCGTTCGATAATTCCTACGCCCGGTTATCACCGGAGTTCTACGAAGTTGTCGATCCGACTCCGCTGCCGGGTCTTTCGCTCGTAGCATTCAATCCGGACGCGGCGCAGCTGATCGACCTCGAGGCCGCGGTCACCACAACGAACGATCTTGCCTCGTACCTCTCCGGTGCGCGGCGGGTGCCTGGCGCGGAGCCGATCGCGATGCTCTACGCCGGCCACCAGTTCGGAGTCTGGGTACCCCAGCTCGGCGACGGGCGCGCGTTCCTTCTGGGCGAAGTGAAGAACCGGCGCGGCGACCGCTGGGACCTGCACCTCAAAGGCGGCGGGCCGACGCGCTTCGCTCGCGGGGGTGACGGGCGGAAGGTCCTGCGGAGCGCCGTTCGCGAGTACCTGGGCTGCGAGGCGATGCACGGCCTCGGAATCCCCACGACCCGCGCCCTCGCGATCGTCGCGAGCGAGGCGCTGGTGCGGCGGGAAATGCCGGAGCGTGCCGCCACCCTGCTCCGCATTGCGCCGTCGCACGTCCGCTTCGGTTCCTTCGAGGCACTGGCCTCACTCCAGCGGCCCGACCTCGTGAAGGCGCTCGCGGACCATGTCATCGCGCACCACTTCCCGGGGTTCGAGCATCGCTATGGGGCGTGGCTGCGCGAAATCACGGTCCGGACGGCCAAGCTCATCGCCTCCTGGCAGGCGGCCGGCTTCGTCCATGGCGTGCTCAACACCGACAACATGTCGATCCTCGGCCTCACGCTCGACTACGGGCCGTATGGATTCATGGAGGAGTTCGACCCCGCGTTCATCTCCAACCACTCCGATCACGAAGGACGCTACGCGTTCGACCAGCAGCCGGCGATCGGGCTCTGGAACCTGAACCGGCTGGCCGATGCGCTCGCGGCGCTCATTCCCGAAGATGAAGCCACCCAGGCGCTGGGCGCCTACGGGCCCGCCTTCGCGCATCACCTCGGCATGCGGCTTCGCGCGCGGCTCGGGCTCTCGGAAGCGCGGCCGGAAGACGCGGTTTTGGTCGCGTCGCTCCTGGGTCTGATGCAGTCGCAGCGGGTCGACTACACCCGCTTCTTTCGGGCGCTCGGCACCTATTCAGCGCAAACCGGGAGGGTGACCCCAGAGCTGTTCGCGGAAGTACCCCAGACCAGCGCCCTCGAGGCGTGGCTGCTCGCCTACCGCGACCGTCTCGCCGCGGAACGGAACCGGGACGAGGAGCGCCAGGCGCGGATGGCCCGGGTGAATCCGGTGTACGTGCTGAGGAACTGGCTCGCCGAGCGGGCGATCCGCCGGGCGACGTCGGAGCGGGACTATTCGGAGATCGAACGACTGCGGACCCTGCTCAAGTTTCCCTTCTCGGACCACCCGGGGTTCGAGGACTACGCGAGCTCCGCTCCCGACTGGGCAAGGGATCTCGTGGTTAGTTGCTCATCATAGCAGGGGCCGGCATTGACCTGCCCCTACGAGATCATCCCGCCTAGCCACATCACTACAAAAGCGCCATAAAAGATGGAGAGCAGAACAAGGCCAACCCTCCTGGGCATGGAGGGCCGCAATTCTACAGGCAGATACCTCGTGTTGATGTAGAGGAGGTGGATCGCGGTGATCGCCAGGGTGAGTCCCCCAACGTTGGCGGCGATCTGGAGCAGGAAGATCGGCTGGGCCATTCGGAGGGCGATGAGTCCCCAGACCACGGCGACGATCAGCACTCCGTAGTAGACCACGCGCACGTCCCCGCCCCGCCATGACCTGATTCGCGAGCTGCCGGTCCACAGCATATCGGTGAGCTGCCGGACCAGTCCCTCGAAGAGGTCGAGCTGGGTCTTGAAGAGCACCCATACCGACATGATGGCGATCGCACCGCCGAAGATCGGGCCGCGCGCGTCGTTGATCGCGTGGGCCAGCGCGGCGGCGATGCCCAGTCCGCGGATGTCGGAGCCCTGGGGCACGAAGGTCACGTAGAGGAGCGCCGGCATCAGCATGCCAAGCATCGCGCCCACGAAGAAGACCACGTACTGGTCCGCGCGAACCAGCCGCCACCACCCCCGCCACCGGTTCATCGCCTCGGGGGTCGGGTCAAAGCGGAACCCGGTGTGTGCGAGCTGGCTCTTCTCGCCTCCGATCGCTCCCGCGATGAACCCGGCCAACTTCCCCATCCCGTAGCCCTTGTCACGCGCCCAGTTCGAGAGCGCGAGGTTCCCGAATCCTCCCGCGCCCGAGAACGCGGCGAAGGCGCCGAGCAGGAACCAGTCGGCACCCGCAGGCTTGAAGTTGAAGCCGCCGCTCACGGGATCGAACCCTACATATCCGGCGGCGCCGCGCGCCCACGTTGCCGGGGGCACGAGCACCGCCACCAGGAGCACGAGCCCCAGCATGATGAACGTGACGAGAATCCAGTTGAGGACCTCGAGGGTCCGCTCAATCCGCTTCCCGACCAGCAGGATGCTGAAGCAGACGAGATAGATCGCGACCCCGCAGAAATACACGGTGTTCGCGTCGGTCGCCTCCGGCAGCCGCTTGGTGAACAGGAAGAAGATGGCTCCCGCCGCGGTTCCGGCCCACGCCGGCCAGCCCAGCTGGAGAAACCCGAGGATCACGTAGAACCAGGCCCAGAATCCCGCTCGCGGCCTGGTGCGCATGAAGCCGGTGAGCACCGGCTCCCCGGTCGCCAGCGTGTAGCGCATCATCTCCACGTTGAAGATGGTCTGCAGGGTGATCGCGACGCCGGCGATCCAGAGCAGGGTGAAGCCATGCTTCACCATCACCGCGGGCCCGAGGAGGAACTCACCGCTCCCGATGCTCGCGCCGAGCAGGATGACGCCCGGACCGGTCGCGGCAATCCAGCCCCGCACCCCCTGGGGATTGGGGGGGACCGGTAGCTCCGCTGTCGTGTAGGGTTCGAGTCCGCTGGTCGCTTCGGGTGAGCCTGCCGGCGAAATATCTGTCACTGGGCCTCTCGGCTGTCGTGATCCACGCGCACCCAGGCTTCTTCCGGGAGCGTGGCGGCGTCCTTCGCGAAAGTGGAATCACGCAGGACCTCGTCGAAGAGGCCCGAGCGCAGGATACGGGGGTCGAGACCGATCGGCGAGAGCGAGTACGCCGTGCGGAGCCAGTGGCTCGCCTCATCGGGACGGCGGATCCACGCGGCGTAGATCGCCAGCTCCTGCGCCGCGAGCGCCTCACCGTAGGCCGGGTCGAGCGTGTGCGACTTGAACGCCCTCGCCAGTGAATCCGCGACCCGTGCCGCTTCGGCCCGCCGCCCGACGGCGGCGAGGCAGGCGGCCCTCGTCCCCTGATACGGTGTGAGGTCAAGCGCGACACACCGGTCGGCCTGACCCAGCAGAAGATACGACCATCCCTGAAGCGCGCGCGCGATCGCCAGGCCAGACTCCAGGGCCTCGGCCCGGCGCGCCTGGTCGAGGGCCAGGTCGTACCGCCGGGCGCCGAGCGCGTTGATCGCCACCGAAATGCGGCGCGGCGGCGAGAGCGGATCGACCTGCAGCGTCCGCTCGGCGAGCGCCATCGCCTCCGCCATCCGGCCCTCGCGCATCATCATCGACGAGCGCCAAGTCAGGACGTTGGGCGAGCTGGGCCGGAGCCGCTCCGCCTCGGCGTAATCGGCGCGGATGCCCTCGAACGGCGCGTACGTCATGTTGGAGATGTACGCCCGCGCCACGTAGGCATCCGCGAGGCCGGGGTCGAGCCGGATGGCCTGCCGCGCCGCGGCCAGCGAGCGCGCCGCCATCGCATAGGTCGACAGGTCGGAGCGGTACCCGTACCACACCGCGAGCGCGTAGGCCGACGACAGGTCGGTAAGCGCCCGGGTGTGGGTCGAGTCGAGCCGGATCGCCTGCTCGAACTCGGAGATCGCGGCGGTGACCCCCGCCCGGGTCCGCCGGTTCATCTCCGATTTCCCGCGCAGGTACGCGAGCTCCGCGGCCTGCACTCCCGAGCGCCTGATGTGCTTGAGTCCCGCCGTGGTATCCGTCGCCAGCAACCGGTCGCGCACCAGCCGCGCGAGCCGCTCCTGGGCCTCATCCGACTTCGCGTCCGGCACATCGAAGCGCTCCGACCAGCGAAGCTGGTCACCGGGAAGCCGGACCAGCTGGACCTCGACGCGATAGCCGTTCCCGAACGGCCGGATCGAGGAGGAGATCAGGTGCTCGACGCCGAGCACGTCCCCGATCTGCCGCCGGGAAAGACCGGCGATCATGGCGTCGGCTGGCGCGAGCGTGAGGGTGAGCCCCGGAATCTGCTGCAACTCGTGGTTCAGCTCTTCCTGGAATCCGCGCGCGAGCAGAAGCACCGGTGTGCTGTCGCCCACGATGTTCATCGGAAGTACCGAGAGGGTCCGGATGGTGTCTCCCTGTGCACCGGTGGTCCGCGCGATCAGGAAGGTGACCGCGATCGCCACAGTCGCGAGCGCCGCGAGCAACGGAACCCGGAGCCGCGGCCAGAGGCCGGCCTGCGGATGCGCGCCGGTGGGCTGGTGACCCGAAAGAGGAATCGCATCGAGCGCCTCGAGCAGCTCGCGCGCGTCCTGGTAGCGGTCCGAGGGGGACTTCGCGAGGCACCGCATGACGATCGCGGAGATCGCCACGGAGACTTCCGGGTTCGCCTTGTTGACCGGGTCCGGCATTTTCGTCAGGTGCGCGGCGACGACTTCGTGCGGCGTCGTGCTCTCGAAGGGAAGCCGGCCCGTCAGCGTCTCGTACGCCACCACCCCGGTCGCGTAGATGTCGACCCGGTGATCGGCGTTGGGGTCACCCGCCGCCTGTTCCGGAGCCATGTAGGCCGGGGTGCCGACCACCATGCCGGGCATGGTGATCCAGGCCTTTTCGACGGTGGGACGCGAGAGGGCCTTGGAGATGCCGAAGTCGGTGACCAGCGCGTGACCGCTCGCGAGCAGCACGTTGCCCGGCTTGATGTCGCGGTGGACGATGCCGTGTTCGTGCGCGAGCGTCAGGGCGTCGACCAGTCCGCGGAGCATGCGGACCGCGGCCGCTGGCGGCATGCGGCCCTCGCGGTCGAGCCGCGCGCGAAGACTCTCGCCCCGCACGAACGGCATGATGTAATAGGGCACTGCCTCGCCCCCTTCGAGGGCGAGGGTTCCCACAGTCAGGACGGGAATGATGTTGGGATGGTGCAGGCGGGCGGCGTGAAGGATCTCGAGCCTGAATCGCTCGAGGCTGACGCCCGCCACCAGGTCCGGCGGCAGCACCTTCACCGCGACTTCCCGGCCGAGGGCAGTTTCCTCGGCCTGGAAGATGCGCGACATGCCGCCGCCGCCGATTTCTTCGTGCACGCGGTAGGCGGAGCCGAGCGCCGCCTGGAGCTCCTCCTTCAGGTCCCGCGTACCCATAGCAACTGGTAGACTGTCTCCCTGGAATCGCTAGTGCTCGTGGCCGGGGGGTACGCTCTGGAAAAAGC
>DATEOL010000449.1:0-4577 GCA_035274025.1 Gemmatimonadales bacterium
TCAGTCCCAGCATGCCAAGTGAGAGAAGGAGCGGAGACACGACGGGGTTGGTCAGGAACCGGACGACCAGCTCGGCCCAGTTGGGAGAGATCTGCATGACCGTGGCACCGGAAAGATCCAGCGCGATCAGCATCCCCTCGAGGTCCTTTACCTCGTCCTTGGCGAATCCAACCCGGAGCGCCTCACCGGTCGATAGCGTCAGAAGCTTCCCGGCCGGCTTGAGGTTCGGGATCTCGATCGACTCGTCGACCATTGCTTCCGCGATCGTCGGATCGAGCCCGTTCGCCTCGGCCAGCGCGCGAAACTCGGCGCGCATGGCCGACACGTATTTCTCGGGAGCCTTGGTTCCCGACCCGTCGACCGGAGTGGCGGCACCGATCACGCCGCCCGGAGTCATGTAGATCCCGCCGGCGGCGAGGGCGATGAAGGCGCCGGCGCTGAAGGCGCGAGGATTAACGAATGCGTAGACAGGCACCGGCGAGGCACGCACGGCGTCGACGATGCGCTCGGCAGCATCGACCCGACCCCCGGGCGTGTCCAGATCGAGAATTGCGGCGGCCGCCTTGGCCTGTGCCGCTTCCTTCAGGGCACGGGCGACAAACGGCGCCAGCCCGTTCTCGATGGTGCCGGTAACTGGAATGCGGTAGACGACTTGCTGCGCGAGTGCGGCGGGCACCGCCAGCAAGGCGACCAGAGCCAGGAACACACTTCGTGACACCTACAGCCCCCCGGCTGAAATCCAGTCAAATATACTGGTTGCTTACTCCGGTGGCGCTCGGCCCTGCCCACCTTGGCCTCCCCGCGCTCGCGCGGCGTCACGCATCTCCCGCACTCGCTGCAGCACGCGGTCTCGCATCAGGAAGAGCTGGCCTCGCTGCACCGGGTCGAGCACCGTGCTGAGTTCGCGCATCTCGTCCTGGATCAGCTTCGCGTAGTTCACCCGTGCCGCTGAAATCCCGTCCACCAATCTGGTAACGCTGTCCGGGTTCGCCGCGATGCCGGGACGAAGTTGTCCGTTGAGGGCCTGTCGCATCTCGCGCTCGTCGTTCTCCAGGCCGCGACGCTTCTCCGCGTAACCCGACATGATGCCGCGGACCCTGGTCTCCTGGTCGCCGCTCAGCTGAAGCTGCTCCCGCATCTGCGCGGCGAAGCGCTGCTCCAACTCCCGCCGAAGCATCGCTCCTCGCGGCGGCGGACCTTCCTGCGCCACCACCGCGACGCGCGGAACCGCGAGGAGAAGTGTGACGACCGAGAGCGTGATCAACCGTTTCATCATGGAGTTCATCCTTCCAGGTCCTTCACGATCTGGGTGAGTTCATCTTCCGAAAGACTGTCGACACCGCCGAGATTCGGCTCCGCGGTGGGAATCAGCTGCAGGACCGATTCGAGCTCAGAATCCGAGAGGGACTCGGCCTCCGGCAACAGTGAGTAGGTCACGGCAGCGGGCCCCGTCGGCCTGGTCCAGCGGGTACGGACGAGCACCAGCAGGAGACTGGCAGCGAGCGCGACGGGCAAGGCCCAGCGAAGGACCTTCGCAGCGCGCGATGGCGCCGGCAGCCGAAGGGCCGACAGCACGCCCCCGGTGACCCGCTCGATGTCGAGTACAACCGAGTCGCCGAGCCCTGCCGCCCGACCAACGAGGACCCACTCGGAGGAACAATCGCCGCAGGCGCCGAGGTGTGCCTCCTCCGCCGCGGACCAACGCTCGGTTCCGCGGGCCACCGCGGGCATCCTGTCGGATAGTCGGGTGCATTGGTTCATGCGATCTCTCCCCTCAGGCGCCTCACCGCGTGGTGATAGTGAACTCTGGCTGCACCGGGCGTCGTGCCGAGCACGACGGCGATCTCCTCATAGTCGACGCCCTGGTGCGCCCGGAGCAGGAAGACCTCTCGCTGCATGTGGGGTAGCCGAGCGAGACCTTTCATGAGCCGCTGCTCCGCATCCCGGGCCTCCGCCTCTGCCGCGGGGTCGGCACTTTCCCGCAGATCCACCTCCTGGATCGGTATCATGGTCCGGCCCCGATCACGCCGGTAAAGGTCCTTTCGGAGGTTCGACCCGATCCGGAACAGCCAGCTTCGGAAGGTCGCGTCGCCACGCCAGCCCTCGAGCGCCCGGAAGGCCCGGATGAAGCTCTCCTGGACCAGGTCCTCGATTTCGCCCTCCGGTGCCCCCGCCGCGTACAGGAAGCGGCCCAATGGTACGGCATGCCGCCGAACCAGCTCGGCAGCCGCCCGTTCGTCGCCCGCCCGGAACGAGGCCACCAGCTGCGCGTCGCTCGGGACGGCCGGGTTGGGCGCTGTCATCTCCTCATCCTAGGACGGGGCGGCATGCGTAAGGTTAAGGCGACGGGCGACGAGGAACGCGACGGGCTGTGGGCCGCAACGTTAGGCGGAATTCGGACGTCAATTGGTCAGTGCGGCGCGTGACCGGCACCAGGATGGCTTCAGGCCCTCCGATGTTGACGGTTGCCACAATAGGCGGATCTTCAACAGGATATCGCCGCAGACATCACCTGATTTGGGAACGAATCGACCCATGTTTTCAACATCAGGCCATCCCCTCGTCATTGCCCACCGGGGCGCATCCGGGCACGCGGTCGAGAACTCCCTCGAAGCGTTCCGGAAGGCGGACGAGCTCCGGGCCGACGGAGTAGAGCTCGACGTCCATGCGACCAGCGACGGGACAATCATCGTTTTTCATGATGCCTGTCTCCCCTCGGGAGAGTCGATCAGTGAGACCCCGGCTGCCAGGATCCGGGAACACCGGCTCGCCAACGGTGAACCCGTTCCCCTGCTCTCGGAAGTCCTCGCGGCGATCCCGGAGCTCAAGGTCTTCATCGAGGTAAAGCAGCTCGACAGCCGCTGGGACGGCGCCCTCCTCAGGGTCATCGCTGCCGGGAACCCTGAGCGTTGCGCCGTGCACTCCTTCGATCATCGCGTCGTGGCCCGCCTCGCCGCCCTTCGGCCCACGCTCGCCTGCGGTGTCCTGTCGGTAGCCCGGCTGGTCGATCCGGTGCACGCCCTCGACCGCGCCCTCGCCGACACCCTGTGGCAGGAGGCGGAGCACGTAGACCCTGCCCTGGTCCAACAGGTCCACGACTCGAACCGTAGAGTGTTTGCCTGGACCATCAACGAAGCGGACACCGCCCACCGCCTCACCCAGATGGGAGTCGACGGACTCTGCGGCAATTTCCCCGAACGCCTGAGCCCCTCCCGCCGTTAGATTGTCTGGCTCCCGGAGCCACCCTGGAAATACGAATGCGGCTGCTGGCCCTCGCACTTCTGGTGCTGTTTCCCTCGGTTCTGCGCGCCCAGGATCCGGCCCGCATCGCGGTCGAGACCTACGCGCTTCCCAATGGATTGACGGTGGTTCTCGCCCCCGATCGCACGACCCAGGTCATCGCCGTCGATGTCTGGTACCACGTCGGGTCGCGCAACGAGACCCGGGGACGCACCGGCTTCGCTCACCTCTTCGAGCACATGATGTTCCAGGGCTCGGCGAACGTGAAGAAGGCCGAGCACTTCCAGCTGGTCGAGCGGGCGGGCGGCGAGTCCAATGGAAGCACCGCGGAAGACCGGACCAACTATTACGAGGAGCTGCCCTCGAACCGCCTCAACCTGGCGCTCTGGCTCGAGGCCGACCGGATGCGATCGCTCTCGATCACGAAGGAGAACTTCGAGAACCAGCGCGAGGCCGTGAAGGAGGAGCGCAGGCTCCGGGTGGACAACCAGCCCTACACCGGCGCGATATTCGAGGGGATGTACGCCCTCGCGGACAGCGGCAAGTGCTTTCCCTATTCGCACTCGATCATCGGCTCGATGGACGACCTGAACGCCGCGAAGACCGAAGACGTGAAGGCGTTCTTCGACCTCTACTACGCGCCGAACAACGCGACGCTCGTCGTCGCGGGCGATTTTGAGACCGCCGCCGCGAAGAAGCTGATCACGGACTACTTCGGCGGCATCCCGCGCGGCCAGGACGCGCCCGCGGTGACGTGTGACCAGCCCTACGGAAGCGGGCAGATCCGCCGCCGGTGGCCCGACGCGAAGGCGAACCTGCCGGGCGTGCTGCTCGCCTACCGGATCCCCGAATACAAGCACGCGGACTTCCCGGCTCTTTCGCTGCTCGCCACCATCCTGGGCCAGGGCGAGAGCTCGCGGATCAACAAGGCCGTCGTGCGCGACCTCAAGCTCGCGCAGTTCTCGGTTTCCCTGCTCAATCCCGCGAGTCCGCGCCGTGGGCCGGGCGTGTTTCTCACCCTCGCGGTGGTGAACCAGGGCGTGGTGGTGGACTCCCTCGAAGGCGCGCTCGCCGCGCAGGTCGGCCGGATCGCCACCGAGGGTGTCACCGCGGCCGAGCTCGACAAGGCGCGCAACTCGTACCGGACCGGCCTCATCACCCAGCAGCAACAGGCGCTCGCCCGTGCCGAAGCGATCCAGGCCGCGCGGATGTTCATGGGAGACGCCGAGGCGGTGAACACCGACTGGAAGCGGTTCATGGCGGTGACCATTGAGGATGTGAAGCGCGTGGCGAAGACCTACCTGGTCCCGGAGAACTCGCTGGCCCTCCTTATCGTG
>DATEOL010000450.1:0-18768 GCA_035274025.1 Gemmatimonadales bacterium
ACAGCGCGTCCACCTGTACCGCCTTACCACCGCGGAGGATCCACGACGGAGTCGTGTAGTAGTCGAGCGCGCCCTCGAGCGAGTACACGATCATGTAGTTGAGCGGAGGCTCCGGCTGCTGCGGCAGGCCCCCCACGTAGATCCGCACCGACTTCGCGTGATCGAGCCGGCGAATCCCCTCGGCCGCGAGGATGTTGACCATCCCCGGCGCGAGACCACAATCGGGAATCACCGACAGACCGCGCGCCTGCGCGGCCTCGTGATGCCTCTTCTGCTCCAGCACGATGCCGGTGTTGCCGCCCAGGTCGGAGAAGTGACACCCGGCCTCGAGCGCGAGCCGCGTCATCGGCTCGTTGAAGTAGTAGGGCAGGGCGCAGAGCACGGCGTCGTGCCCCCGCATCGTCGTCAGCACGAACCCATGGTCGTTGGCGTCGAGCCCGACGGTCCTGAACCGGGGACCGGCGTTGACCAGGAATACCGGTAACCGCTCGGGATGCACATCGGCGAGGGTGACCTCGGTGACGGCGGGATTGCGGAGCAGGCTCCAGGCGGCCGCGCCACCCTGAAGTCCACCACCGAGTACGAGCATCTTCATTTGACTACATCCTTGGTCTACGGTCTACGGTCTACGGTCTACGGTCTACGGTCTACGGCTCACGGCTCACGGCGAAACAAAGCCCTGAAATTTAGCCCGGTCCCGTACCCTCCTTCAAAGGTTGGGGTCCGGCCTAGATTCCCGTATCCATGCCGATTTCCGGGCAGTCCCGGCGGGGTTCTGCGACCCGCGAAAAGCTCCTCGTGGCCGCCCGGGAGCTGTTCGCGAACCGGGGATACCACGCGACCACCACCGCCCTGCTCGCGGACCGGACCGGCATCGCGGAAGGCACCATCTACCGGCACTTCGACGGGAAGGACGCGCTCTACAGCGCGGTATGTCGCGGGGTCTGGGAGCGTTTCGAGACGCTGGCCCTCGATCCTGCCACCGCCACCGAGCCGGCAAAGGCCCGGCTTGCCGCCACCGCGCGACGATTCATCGCCGAGGCGGCGCGGAGTCCTTCGGCGGTGAAGCTGCACGACCGGCCAGTGGAGGCGACCGCGCTCGATGAGTCCGCGCGAAGGGCGCGCGAGCGGCTGCGGGAGGCCCTCACCCAGCTCATCGCCGCTGGGAAGCAGGAAGGATCCATCAGGGCCGGGACCGCGGAGCTGTGGTCGTCGCTATGGAGCGCGGTGATCTGGTCGGTGTGCGAGCGCGTCGTGCAGGGTGACTGGACCGCGGACCATCCGAATACCGCGGCCGCAATCGACGCCGCCTGGGAAATGATCGCGGCTAGGGAGTCCAGTACGTCCCGTCTCGAGGCTTGAGCGGGGCGCGGCTCCATTCCATCACTCGCGATTTCCCGCCGCCCAGCGGCCGCACGATCAGGTCGTTTCCTTCGATGTACGCCAGCGAGTCGCTCCCCCATCGGAACGGGCTTACCACCCGGCCCAGCTCGGTCTTGGTTCCCGACGGCGTCACCACGCACCAGGGCATCGCCGCCGAGCCGATGCAGTCCTTGGCGCAGGTCTCCAGACGGGCGAATGCCGGCGTACCGAAGAGCACCGCCGTCGCGGAGTCCGCGGCGGGCCAGTCCGCGCTCGCGGTGTCCACCGGGACGAATGCCATCGCCGTGGGCGGTGCCGTGCTCATCGCGATGCCCGAATCGCCGAGCACGAAAATCCTCGAGCCGTCAGGACTCCATCCGATGCGCCGCGCGACCCCGATTTCCGCCGGAACCGGCGCCTCGCGCTCCGATGAATTGAGGAGGTTGAGCGCGACCAGCGACGCGGCGCTGCTGTCGCTCGTTCCGGGATCGCGACGCAGGAAGGCGACGACGACGCCGGCGGGGTGAAGCGCCGCCGCCGCTTCCCGGCCGCGAGTGAAGGTGAGCCGCACGACCTCGCCCCCGGAGGCCTCGAAGGCGAAGAGATCGGTCTGGTTGTCCGCACCTTCGCCCACGATGATCGCAAACGGTCCGGTACCCACCGGAATCCGCTCGCCCAACGGGGAAACACCTCTGCACGCGGCCAGGGAGCACGGAGCACAGAGCACGGTGCACAGGAACAGGCTTCTCATGGAGTATCCCTCACGTCAAAGAGCCACCACGTGTCGGGGTCCAGCTTCACGTTCCCGTTCCAGCTTCCCGGTTTTCCGAATGTGCCCGTCGTCACCTTGCCGGTCACATCCATGGTGACTCGCTTGCCGCCGAGATCGACAACCAGGCCCGGCAATCGGTAGGTCCCCCAGGCCGCGTCCTGGACCTGTTCGAGCGTCACGGTCACCGAATCACGGCTCCCTTTGGCCTTCACCACAAACACCGGAAATCCCGGCTGAGTCAGTGCCTGGGTGAAGTACCAGTCGAGGCTCCTCCCCGCGGCGGCATTCATCACGTTGGCGAAGTCACGCGACAGGGCGTTCCCATTCCGGTACTGCGCATAGTACGCGCGAAGCCCGCGGAAGAACGCCGAGTCACCCATGAGCCCGCGCAGCGAATGCAGCACCCACGCTCCCTTGGGATAGCTGTTCGCATTCAGCAGCGCCATCAGCTTCGTCTCCGCGCTATCCAGGATCGGGCGGTTGCGCACCGCGGCGCCCCGAACGGTCCGCGCGTTGTTGTCCATCGTCTCGCGGAGTGCCCTGACCCCGCCGGTGTGCTCCGCCCAGAGCGCGGCAGCGTAGGTCGCGAAGCCTTCACTCAGCCACACGTGATGCCAGTCGCTCTGGCTCACCGCATCGCCGAACCACTGATGCGCGGTTTCGTGCGCGATGATGCCTTCACCCATGTTGTGGGCCGACCACGCCTTGTCGCTGTAGAAGATCGCGGTCGAGTTCTCCATGCCGCCGAAGATGGTGGAGGACTGCACGTGGCGGAGCTCGCCATAGGGGAACGTCCCGAACAGCCGGGTGAAAAGATCGATCATCTCCGCGCCGCGCTTGAAGGCGGTCACGGCGTACGCGGAGTCGGCCGGATAGGACACCACGCTCACCGTGATGCAGCGTTGCGGGCACCCGCCACGACCGATGACGGCCGTCGCGAGACGGGCGGCACCCACCACCATGGTATGGACCGGCGTGGGCTCCTCGATCGCGAAGTGCCAAGTACGGCGCCCGTTCGACTCCGGCTCGACGCTCGTGAGCACGCCCGTGGCGACGACGGTGAAGACGGCGGGCGCGCTGATGGTCCAGGTCACCGGGGCCTTGTCGCCCGGATGATCCTGCGACGCGAGCCACTTCCGCGCGCGGTCGGGCCAGTTGTCGGCAAAGAAGGTCCTGGCATTTCCCTCTCCGCGAATCACCAGCCCGTCCGCCGGTGCCCCGGCGTATTGGATGCGGGTGGTGACTTCGGCGCCAGGGCGCGATCCGTGGGGGACATAGAGCTGGAAGCGGGAACGCTGCCAGTCCACCTCGCGTCCATCGACGGTCACCTTCGAGACCGTGAAGACGGTATCGAGATCGATCCTGATCGGCTCCGAACTAGAGACTCGCCACCGGGTAGTCACCGCGGCCTGGATCACGGGACCGCTGTCGGGCAGGGAAAGCTCGACGCCGTACGACAGCGCATCGTGCCGGGGATGCACCGAATCGGCCCGCACCGAGAGAGGGTCCTGAAGAAGCAAACCGGCAGTCAGGAGGCCTAGCACGCGACCCCCCTGTCTGAAATCCGCCTGTTGCGTCCCGCTGACAAGAGTGTCATGAGATTGCCTCAGAATCAAAAGAGAACGTTGCGTACATGCAATACCAGGCTTTCTTCGGGGCCAACAGACGTAACATGATTAGTGCAAACAACTTAGGTCGCTCAAACTGGTTGGGTCCGCCGCCTGCGATGCGAGCACGCACTACACGGTGTGGAAATAATGCCATGAGGGTGCAGAACCGGCGCACTGGTCGGTCACAGCGCAGCAACTCGGGACAGGCCCTGGTGGAATTCACCATGGTCCTGCCGCTGCTGTTGCTTCTGTTCTTCGGCATCATCGAGTTCGGGCTCTACTTCTACACCAGGATCTCGCTCCGTCACGTCGTGCGCGAGTCGGCGCGCTACGCCATCACTGGCAACGTCCTCACCGATTCAACCGGCGCGCCGATGTCCCGGGCGAAATCGGTCGAGTACATGATCCTCCACGGTGCGCCGGCCGTCCAGCTGACGCCCGCAAATATCACGATGACCCCCGCGGATGGTGGAGGGCCGGGCCAGGTCGTCCGGATCGACGTGAGCTATGCCTATTCGGCCAGGCTGCCGCCCTTCAGCCTGCTCTTTCCGGGCGGCCAGCTGATGATCAAGGTCGGCACGGTGACCAAGAATGAGAATTACTAGGCTCCGCGCCGAGTCGGGCCAGGCGCTCGTGGAGTTCGCGCTGCTGCTGCCATTCCTCACCATGATGATCTTCGGCCTCATCGAATTCGGCCGCGGCATCGACGAGAAGCATTCGCTCGCGACCCTCAGCCGCGAAGCGGCGCTCCTCGCCGCGCGCGGGACGTCGCTCGACAGCGTGGCGCAGGCCGTCATCGACAACGGGGGCGACATCCACCTCGACGTGAGCGGCGGCTCGATCGCTTCGGCGGTCGAGATCACGAAGAAGTCGGCCATCGTGCGCCAGCAGGTGGCCTCCCCGGGATTCGCCGGCACCAGCCGTCTCGGTGCCGTCGGTGACACCGCCGCGGGCCTCGGCGGCGTCGGGCTCATCGAAGGAACCACGGTCTACGTCGTCGAAGTCTTCTACAACCACACGCCGATCGTGCCGCTCGGCAGGCTCTTCAACCTGGCGGTACCGGCCACGCTCTACGAACGGGCGGTGTTCTGATGCCAACTGCATTCCTGCGCAACCGACGTGGCGGGGTCCTGGTGTTCGTCGCCATCGGCACCTTCATCCTGCTCGGAATTTCCGGCCTCGCCCTCGACGGCGGGCTCGCCTACCTGACCCGCGCGAAGCTTGCGCGCGCGGTGGACGCGGGCAGTCTCGCGGGAGCGCGCACGCTCCGCCAGGGGAAAAAGAACGCCGAGACCGAGGCGTACGCGGTCGCGGCGGCCAACGGCGTCAAGGTGGAGGGAACGACGACGCTCAGCCTCGAGTTCGGCACCAACGCGAAACTGCAGCAGACCGTCCTGATGCGGGCGCACCGCACGATTCCGCTGATGTTCGCGCGAGTACTCGGCCACACCAAGATGACCATCGGCGCGGTGGCCGAGGCAACGGTGCCGCCGATCGACATGGTGGTGGTGGTGGATCGCTCCGGGTCGCTCGAAGCCCAGAAGGCCTGGGTCCCGCTCCAGAATGCGGTCAAGGATTTCGTGAGGCTGTTCGACGAGGACATCGACCAGCTCGGCCTCACGTCCTTCCAGGTGCGTGCCAACGACGAGGTCCTGCTGACCCACCAGTTCAAGGGCGCGATCACCAGTGGCGTGAGCGGGATGAACGCCAACGGCGACACCAACACCGGTGAAGGGCTGCGGCTTGCGTCGGAGCAGCTGAGGCTGCCCAACGTCAGGCCTGGCGCCGCGAAAGTGGTGGTATTCTTTACCGATGGCCGGCCGACCGCCTTCCGGGGCACGATGGGCGGCGCCGACCGGGTCATCGCCGTGAGCCCGAGCGACGACAACAAGATCCGCGGCTATTTCGACAATCCGCTGTCGATTCCGATGAACAAGTCCCCGACGCCAGACGGCTGCGCCGGCGCCGCGACCTGCTTCGGGACCTGGGACGAGGCTTCGGTGCGGTCCCAGGCGCGGAAGAACGGGGAGACGGCCGCCGAGGCCATCAGGACGTCAGGTGCCTTTCTCTACACGATCGCGCTGGGGAATCCGGGCGCCGTCGATCCGCTCCTGCAGCCCGACCAGGGCTACCTCGAGGGCCTCGCGAACGTGAATCACAAGACCAACCCCGTGCAGCCGGCCGGTCGATCCTATTTCGCGCCCAGCGCGGACCAGCTGGACAACGTGTTCAAGGAGCTGGCGAAGGACCTGCTGGTGAGGCTGTCGCGATGACTGTAGGGGCCGGGCATTGCCCGGCCCCTACTCGAGCTCTTTCTTGAAGAATGCGAGAATCTTCGTCCAGGCTTTTTCCACCTGGTCGGTGTCCGAGCCACGGCGTCCCGGCTTCAGGAACCCGTGTCCTGTCCCCGGGTAGCTGTCGGCTTCGAAGCGCTTACCCTGCTCGCTCAAGATCCGTGAGACCGCCGGCAACTGGCTGTTGACCCGGTTGTCGTTCTCGCCGTAGATGCCGAGGATGGGCGCCGTGATGCGGTCGAACGTGGTGGTGTCCGGGTTGGGGCCATAGCAGACCACGGCGGCCTTGAGCTTCGAATTGTTGGTGCTGTAGCGGAAGGTCTGCCCGCCGCCCCAGCAGAACCCGATCACGCCGATGTGGTCCTTCTTGACCGAGCCCAGGCTGTTCACGTAGTCGTAGGCCGTGTTGAGGTCGGCGGTGATGCCGTCGGGGGTGAGCTGTGCCATCAGCTTCCGGCCGGAGTCCGGCGACGGTGGCGACATCCCGAACTTCGAGGAGAGCATGTCAGGCACGATGGCGATGTAGCCGTTGGCAGCGAGCTTGTCGCCGATCGTGGGCTCCCAGTCGGTCAGTCCGAAGATCTCATGGATGACGATGATGCCCGGTGCCGCGTCCTTCCGCTCCGGATACGCGACATAGGCCCGCAGGGAGTCGGAGGTGCGCTGGATCCACACCCATTCGCCATGGGTGGTTACCGCATCGAGAGGACGATGTGACTTGTAGGCATAGGCAGCACCCGCGCCGACGAGAGCGGCGAGAGCTGCAACCGCGAAATGAGAAGCGAATCCCTGCCTGCGCATGGAGTTCTCCAGAAGGACTGATATTGGAAGGTAGCTACTAGCAGCTAGCCGCTAGCAGCTGGTCGCTAGTCGCGATACCGATTGCGACCGTCGGCCTTGGCCTTGAGGAGATTCTGGTCGGCGAGACGGAGCAGCGAAGCGCTGTCCGTGACCCGGTCGTCGGGGTAGGTCGCGATGCCGATGCTGACGGTCACCACCACCGGCCGGTCGGGCTGGCCGAAGGGATGGCCGGCGACGCGCCGCAGCACCCGATCAGCCAGGAGCCGGGCGCCGCCGCTGCCGGTGAGCGGCAGCAACACGCAGAATTCCTCACCGCCGAAGCGCGCTACTACGTCGATCGCGCGCTGTTCTCGCTTGAGGAGACCCGCCAGCTGCGACAGGATCACGTCGCCCATCTGGTGGCCGATGGTGTCGTTGATGTGCTTGAAGTGATCGACGTCGATCATCAGGCAGGAGAGTACCGTCGCGTATTTCTGCGCCTGGCCCAGCTCCCGGTTGAGCCTCGCCTCGAGCGCGCGGCGATTGAACAATCCGGTGAGGGGATCGGTCTCGGCCAGCTCGCGGAGCTGCTTCTGTCCCTCGACTGCGGCCTGCATCTCGTACGCCTTTTCGATCGTCGTCACGGCGGACTTGATGACCTGGGCCGCGAACTGCACGTCGAGCTGGTTGAGCACCGCGTCGTGCCCGCTGGTTCGCAGGTAGAAGACGCCCAGCTGCTCGCCCCGCACGCTGAACGGGATCGCGAGCGCCGACGTCGTCTCCACTTCGTGGCCCTGCTGCTGCCATTCCTCGCGCTTCTCGGCAAACAGGGGATCCGAGGTGATCGAGTCGCTGAGCACCACGTCGGAGGTGTCGAAGGCGCGCTGGATCTCGGGATAGCGACGGAGGTCGACCCGGAGGTTCCGGAGCATCGGATTCTCAAAGGCCGCGACCACCGTCGCGGTGTCGGGATCCGGGCCGCGAAGCAGGATCGAGCAGCGCGAGATGCCGAGTCCCTGGGCGACGCGCCGCACCAGCACCTGGTAGATCTCGTCCGGCGAGAGCGAGCTCGCGATCTCGCGCAGGATCTCGATCATCTCCGAGCGCGACCGCGCCTCGGCCCGCGCCCGGTTGAGCTCCCGACCGGCGCGGAGATGGGCCTTGACCCGGGCCAGGATTTCGCGGACCCGGAAGGGCTTCGCCATGAAGTCGGCCGCGCCGAGTCCGAGCGCCTCGACCGAGCCCTCCTCGGGCGGGAGTGTCGTGAGCAGCAGCACCGGGAGGTGCTCGAAACGCTCGTCGCCCTTCACCATCGAGAGCAGGCTCAGGCCTTTCGCACCCGCTTCGGTTTCGAGGACGAGGAGGTCGTGCGGATCGGTGAGGAGCAGCTCGGTGATGCCTTCGGAGGCGTCCGCGGCGGTGACCGCGTAGCCGTGCTCATCCAGAATCCAGGAAAGGGTTCGCCCGAAAGCGTGATCGTCGTGCGCCAGGAGAATTCGGGCTGGCGACGTCATCGGTCAGGCAACCAGCCGCTGGAAGAGCGCGGGGTCCACGTTTCCGCCGGTGAGCATCACCGCCGTTGGCGAGGTCGGCTTGAGCTTGCCGGTGAGGAGCGCCGCCACGGAGACCGCGCCGGAGGGTTCGACCCGGAGGCCCTGGGTTTCCCAGAGGTACTTGACCGCGGCGCCGATCTCGTCGTCGGTGACCCGCACCGCCTCGTGCACCATCGGCTTCATGTACTCGAAGGTCAGCGTGCCGACCGAGAGCGGCAGCAGGCCGTCGGCCAGGCTGGTGCATTTCTCCAGCGCGACGGGGTGCCCCGCCGCGAGCGCGGCCGAGAGCTTCGGTGCCCCGTCAGGCTCGACGCCCACCACGCGCGCGTCCGGCTTCATGTGTGAGGTCGTGACCGAGGTGCCGGCGAGCAGCCCGCCGCCGCCGATCGGGACGAGGAAGGTGCTGATCTCGGGATGGTCACCCAGGACCTCGTAGGACGCCGTCGACTGCCCGAGCACGATGTCGGAATCATCATAGGGCGGCACCATCGTCAACCCCTGCTCCGCGGCCTGCTCCGCGGCCTTCTGGAGCCGGGCACTGGAGACTGCCTCGGTGAAGACGATCTCGCCGCCGTAGCGCTTCACGCCCTCGACCTTCACCGCGGGCGCGGTCTTCGGCATCACGATCACGGCGCGGAGGCCGAGTCGCTGCGAGACGTAGGCCACCGCCTGGCCATGGTTGCCGCTCGAGTGGGTGATGATGCCGCGCTGTTGTGCATCCTTCGAGAGCCGCGAGATGGCGGTCCAGGCGCCGCGGACCTTGAAGGCGCCCATCGGCTGCCACAGCTCGCACTTGAGGAAGACCGGCTGGCCGACGCGCCGTGACAGATCGGCGGTTTCGACCAGCGGGGTCGGCGGGACGACGGCGTGCAGGGATGCAGCGGCCGCCCGGATATCGTCGAGCGAATGCGCCTTCACGGTTTCACCCATGGCTCAGGCTCCTGCCGGTTCGATGGCTTCGTCGCCGGTGGGCTCCTCGGCGCCGCCCTCGTCTTCCTTCACCACGCGCGCGACGCCGACGATCGAGTCGCCTTCGTCGAGATTCATCACCCGCACCCCCTGGGTGATGCGGCCGATCACGCTGATGCCCTTGACCGGCACCCGGATGATGATGCCGTGCCGCGTGATCATCATCAGCTCGTCATCCGGCAGCACTTCCTTGAGCGCCACGCAGCCGCCGGTCTTGTCGGTGCGCTTGAGGGTAATGAGGCCCTTGCCGCCGCGCTTCTGCACCCGGTACTCGGCCAGCTCGGAGCGCTTGCCGAGGCCCTTTTCCGTCACCACGAGCAGGGTGGCATCGCGCCGGATCACCACCATGCCGATCACTTTGTCACCCTTGTCGAGCTCGATGCCCTTCACGCCCGTGGTCGCGCGGCCCATCTCGCGCACGTCGCTCTCGTGGAACCGGATCGACATGCCGTTGCTGGTCGCGAGCGCGATGTCGTTGTTGCCGTCGGTGACCTGAACGTCGATCAGCTCGTCGCCCGGCTCGATGTTGATGGCGTTGATACCGTTACTCCGCGGGTTTCCGTACGCCGAGAGGACCGTCTTCTTCACGGTGCCCTGGCGGGTCGCGAAAATCAGCCAGTGCTGGTCGTCGAAGGTGCGGACCGGTACCAGCGCGGTCACCCGCTCGTCGGGGCGGATCGCGATGGTCTGGACGACCGGCTTGCCGCGCGCGGCACGACCGCCCTGCGGGATCTCGTGAACCTTGAGCCAGTAGACCTGTCCCTTGTCGCTGAAGAAGAGCACGTAGTCATGGGTGCTCGCGATGAACAGGTGCTCGATCCAGTCGTCTTCCTTGGCGGTGGCGCCGGTGAGGCCGCGCCCGCCGCGGCGCTGGCGGCGATAGGTGGAGATCGGGATCCGCTTGATGTAGCCCAAGTGGGAGATGGTGATGACCATGTCCTCCTCGGCGATCAGGTCTTCGATGGCGAAGTCGGCCTGGTCGGGGATGATCTCGGTGCGGCGGTCATCGCCGAAGGTCTTGGCGACCAGCTGCATTTCGTCGACCAGGATCGAGACTCGGCGGGGCTTCGAGCCCAGGATGTCCTTCAGGTCCTTGATCACGGTCCGGACTTCCTTGAGCTCGATCTCGATCTTGTCGCGCTCCAGCGCGGTGAGCCGCGCCAGCCGCATGTCGAGGATCGCCTTGCTCTGCTTCTCCGAGAGCTTGAAGCGCTTGCGCAGCTTCTCGTCGGCCTCGTCCACGGACTTGGAGCCGCGGATCAGCTTGACGACTTCGTCGATGTTGTCGACGGCGATCTTCAGGCCATCGAGGATGTGCTCGCGGGCTTCCGCGGCCTCGAGGTCGAACTTGGTCCGCCGGACGATGATCTCGTGGCGGTGGTCGATGAAGTGCTGCAGCAGGTCCCGGAGACCCATCACCTTGGGCTGGCCATGGACCAGCGCAAGGTTGATGACGCCGAAGGTCGACTGCATCGGCGTGTGCTTATAGAGCTGGTTGAGGACGACGGCGGGGATCGCGTCGCGCTTGAGCTCCACCACGAGCCGCATGCCGTCGCGGTCCGATTCGTCCCGTACCGCGCTGATTCCCTCGACCCGCTTCTCCAGCACCAGCTCGACGATCTGCTCGTGGAGCCGCGCCTTGTTCACCTGGTAGGGAATCTCGTTGATGATGAGCGCGACCTTGCCCGAGGACGCCTTCTCCTCGACCACCACGCGGGCCCGCATCACGACGCGGCCGCGGCCGCTCGCATACGCCTCGCGGAGTCCGGTGACACCGTAGATGTAGCCGCCGGTCGGGAAGTCGGGCCCGGTGATGTGCTTGAGGAGCTCGTCGAGCTGGGCGTCGGGGTTCTTCGCCAGCACCTCCACCGCCGCGCAGACCTCGCGCAGGTTGTGAGGCGGGATGTTCGTCGCCATGCCGACCGCGATACCACTCGACCCGTTCACCAGGAGGTTGGGGATGCGTGACGGCAGGACCGTCGGCTCCTGCAGCTGGTCGTCGAAGTTGGGCTGGAAGTTGACCGTGTTCTTCTCGATGTCGTCGAGAGTCGCCACGGCCACGCGGGTCATCCGGGCTTCGGTGTACCGGTAGGCGGCCGGCGGATCGCCGTCGACCGAGCCGAAGTTGCCCTGACCGTCGACCAGCGGATACCGGAGCGAGAAGTCCTGCACCATGCGGACCAGCGCGTCGTACACCGCGCTGTCGCCGTGGGGATGGTACTTGCCGAGCACGTCACCCACGACCGTCGCCGACTTCTTGTAGGGGCGACCGGGCGTGAGGTTGAGCTCGTTCATCGCGTAGAGAATGCGGCGATGCACGGGCTTCAACCCGTCGCGCACGTCCGGCAGCGCGCGCGAGACGATGACGCTCATCGAATAGTTGATGAAGCTCTGCTTCATCTCCTCTTCGATGGGGCGGGGCAGGATGCGTTCGCGCGAGTTCGGTGCAGTCATGAAATGCCGTGAGCCGTGAGCGGTGAGCCGTCAGCCGGGAACTGCCGGGCCTCTGGCTGCTAGCTGCTAGCCTGTCCGGATAAGCGCCGAAATCTAGCCGCCTTGCCCCCTCGCTAGCAAGCCGGATCCAGTGCCCTAAATCGTTGATACCATTAATGTTAGGTGACGGTCCTAACGTCCCGGTGGAGCCCGTTGTATATCTTTGCGCCTTTACCACTTCTCGCGACTCGTGACTCGTGACTCGTGACATTCTGACCGCTCTGGTTTTCCTCCTTGGTCTGGTTGCGCCGGCACCGGCCCAGCAGTTTGACGTAGTGCTCCGGGGCGGAACCGTGGTCGATGGCACCGGTGCGCCGCGCTTCCGCGCCGACGTCGCGATCACCGGTGACCGGATCGCCCAGGTCGCGCCCAACGGCCTGCCCGCGCGGAGCGGGCGGGTCGAGCTCGATGCCACCGGGCTCATCATCGCGCCCGGTTTCGTCGATCATCACGCGCACATCTCGACCGACATTCACAAGCGCCCACTCGCCGAAAATTTCGTGTTCCAGGGGATCACGACGATCATCGCCTCGTTGCACAGCGGCGACGTCCCCTGGCCGCTCAAGGCGTACATGGACTCGCTCCGCACGGCGCCCAACATCGGCTTTTTCGCCGGACATTCCTGGGCGAGGACGAAGGTCATGGGCCTCGCGAATCGCGCGCCGACGGCGGCGGAGCTCGAGAAAATGAAGGCGCTGGTCGACACCGCGATGCGGGACGGTGCGCTCGGCTTGAGCACCGGCCTGCTCTACGTGCCGGCGAACTACGCGAGGACGGAAGAAGTGATCGAGCTGGCCAAGGTGGCGGCGAAGTATCACGGGCTCTACGTGACCCACATGCGGGACGAGGCGCGGGGGCTGCTCGAGTCGGTCCGGGAGGCGATCCGGATCGGGCGCGAGGCCAGGATCCCGGT
Source organism: Gemmatimonadales bacterium (assembly GCA_035274025.1). Classification (GTDB taxonomy): domain Bacteria; phylum Gemmatimonadota; class Gemmatimonadetes; order Gemmatimonadales; family GWC2-71-9; genus SZUA-320. The sequence goes on from DATEOL010000450.1 coordinate 12,747, forward strand.
GCAGATCAATCACCACAAGGCGGCCGGGGCGGGGCAGTTTGGCTGGAGCGTCCACACCCTCGCGATGATCGACTCGGCTCGGGCCGAGGGCCTCGACGTGACGCACGACCTCTATCCCTACGCGGCCGGCAGCACCGGATCGGGCGTGATCTTTCCCCAGTGGGCGCTTGCCGGCGGTGTCGATTCGCTGCGGGCGCGGGTCACGGATCCCGCGACGCGTGCCCGGCTCGAAGCCGAGATGCTCGAGCGGATGCGGAAGGACTGGTGCGGCGAGGACCTTTCGCGAATCCAGTTCCGCGAGCTGTTCAGCGACCGGCGCTACGACGGAAAGACGATGGCCGACCTGGCGCGCGATCGCGGGCTGCCGGTCTCCGCCTCCACCGGCGTGAAGCTCGGCATCGAGCTCCAGCTCAAAGGCGGCTTCAGCGCCATCTATCACATGATGGACGAGCAGGACGTGGTGCGCATCATGAAGGATCCCCGCGCGATGTTCGAGACCGACGGCGACCCGATCGGCTACGGTCGGGGCTTCCCGCATCCGCGGAGCTACGGCGCGTTCCCTCGCGTCCTGGCGAGATACGTACGCGACCAGAAAGTGCTGACACTGGAGGAGGCGATCCGGCGGATGACCTCACTCTCGATGCAGCAGCTCGGCCAGAAGGAGCGTGGAGTGATCCGGGAGGGGATGTTCGCCGATGTGGTGGTGTTCGACTTCGACAAGATCGAGGATGTCGCGACCTATCAGGATCCCCACCGGTTTTCGGTGGGGATGGTGCATATCCTCGTCAACGGGGTTCCGGTATTGCGCGATGGCTCGTTGACCGGTGCGAAGCCCGGGCGCGTGATCAAGGGGCCGGCACGGTAGGTCTACGGTCTACGGTCTACGGTCTACGGTCTACGGTCGGCGGTGTGCGCGTTTTCCCGTCGCATTTCTGCGTGATTCTGGTGGGCTTTCCAGCTCGCGCGCCCGCATGTTCCTTGAATGAAACCTTACGAGAAGCTGGATGCGTGGAGGGCTTGCCACGAGCTGTATGTGACTCTTCTATCGTGTCACGGATAAGTGGCCCGTGCGAGAACGCTATGGCCTGACAGCCCAAGTCCGGCGCTCGGCCCTCTCCGCAGGCTCAAACATCGCCGAGGGAGTCGTGAAGCACTCCCCCAAGGAGTTTGCCCGATTCCTCGATATTACGCTGGGTTCCCTGAGCGAGGTCAGCTATCAACTCATGGCCGCGCGGGATGTGAAGGTGGCCAAGCCCGAGGACTATGACGACCTCGAACCGCTCAGGGACAAGGCATCTCGGCTCACATGGCGTCTGCGAGAGGCAACCCTACGGAGACAGTAGACCGTCGACTGTCGACCGTAGACCGTCGACCGTCGACTCACTGGAACCCGTGATACTTCTTGCCTGCCGGCGGGGTCCGCGGCGGTGGCGGCACATACCGTCCCGACTCGTAGTCGAACCACGCCTTCTCGAGGTTGTGCCCGAACTGGCGCATGATCTCGGGGTTCCCCTGGGCCACGGTCCGCTGGAAGACCCGCGAGTACCCTGACGTCGCCACACCTACCAGCTTGATCCAGTCCTGGTAGAGCTGGCCCATCGAGTCGGCCACGAACGTGACCGTGCTGTCGGCGTAGCTGATGCCCGGCACTCCGTCGAGCATGCTCAGGTCCGCCGGATAGGTGGCGCGGAGCCCGGCCTGGATCGGGGTGTTGACCTTCATCGATCTGGTCTTGCCGGCGCGGAGGTTCTCTACCGCGGTCTTCGCGTGCGCGGTCAGGTCGGCGCGCGCCTCCGCGACCGGTCTGGGGTCGGCGCTGTCGGCAGAACGCGCAGTCTTCACGGTGACGAACTCGATCCAGTTCATGCCGGCGAGGTCGGCCGCGAGCCGATCGTCACCCGAGGCGAAGATCACCGGGATGCCCTGCCGGCCCCAGGAGAGGGCCGTCATTTCGGTCTCGGTGATGAACTTGCCGTTCACCTTGAGCCCGATGCCGAGGGTGAAGGTGTGGGACGCGAACCCCTTGCTGCCGGTCTTCGCGTGCATGCCCACCGCGACCACCGCATCGAACGCCTTGGGGGTGACCAGGTCGACGTAGGCATCGAAGGAAGAGTCGCGCAGGACCTGCTGGGCCCGCTTGTCGAGGAGGTCGCGGCGCACGTCGGGGTCCGGATTCCCGCTGCCATGTCCGTCGACCACCCAGACCTCGGTCGCGCCCCCGACGTAGAGGCCCTCTATCACGGCATTGATGTCCCCCACTAACATTTCCTGTCCCTGGGGGTACTCCTTTTCGCCGAAGAAGAAGGTCTTCGGGTCGGCCTGACCCGAGAGGCCCTCCATGTCGTGGATGATGAGGATCCGGATGCCGTCGGTGGTGTCAGGTGTGACGGCTTCAAGGGTCCACGGTTCCGACGGCGGGGCGGCCGGAGTCTTGTCGGCGACGGGCGCCGCGGCCGGCGAGCACGCAGCCAGCAGCAGGAGGACGGGAATGGCGCTGATACGCATCAATGGCTCGAGGTGAACTTGATCGCGACGATACCGGCGGACACGGAATGCTACGCGAGGCCGATCATTCTCGACAGGGCTCGAGCCTCGTTGCGATGGCTCACGATGCTTGCCTGGATCACCCTTGCCGTGGCCCCTGCTTCAGCGGATGCGCAGCAGGCTTTTCCCTATCGCTGGCGCACCGGCTGGGATATCGCGCTGACGGCGGGCGGCCTGGCCATGTTCGCGACCGACATTGTTCGCTCCGAGACCATCGTGGAGCCGCTTACTCCCGAAAAGATCCGGCTGCTCGACCCCCAGCGCATCGGCACGATCGACCGTTTTGCGACCCGGCAGTACTCGACGGTCGCCCGCAAGACGAGCGACGTGCTGCTGTGGACGATGATGGTCGCCCCCCTCACCCTGATGGTCACATCACCGGGCAATGATGACCCGCTGTTGATCGGAGCCATGTACGGTGAGGCTCAGCTGTTCCAGAGCGGTCTCGTCTTCATGCTCAAGTCGCTGGTGACGCGCACCCGGCCATTCGTGTACAACAACAACCCCGCGATACCGCCCGAGTCCAAGCTGATCCTCTTCGCCCGGCGATCCTTCCCGTCCGCGCACGCATCCACCACGTTCACGTCGGCTGTCTTCCTGGGATCAGTCAACGCGAGGCTCAACCCCGGCTCCAGCGCCAATGCCTGGGTGTGGGCCGGCAGTCTCACCGCCGCGGGATTGACCGGCTACTTCCGTGTCCTCGGCGGACAGCACTTCCCAACCGACGTGCTGGCCGGCGCGGCGATCGGTGCGCTGACGGGATGGCTCGTGCCGGCGCTTCACAAACAGGACCCGACTGACGGCGGAACCGACACAAGAATTGCGATCCCGCTGATCGGCCTGCGATTCTGATGCCCCCGCTCCCCGCTCCCCGCTCCCCGCTTCCCGTTTCTCAGAGCCGGAACAGGTAGGACACTTTTGCGAAGAACCCATCCGTGGTGCGCTCAAGCTCGTTGAACTTGAACTGCTCGGGTTCCTGCATCGTGCTGCCGTATCCGAAGTAGACCAGCGTGCCCGGGATCGGGCGATAGCTGAAGAGCCAGTCTACCCGCAGCTCGTTCGAGGTGAATCCCGCATCCGCGCCGCCATTCACCAGGATCGTATTGCCCTCCCGGTCCTCGAGTGGTGAGCGATAGCGCGCGGCGTACTGGCCGATCACGCGGAAGAAGATCGCGCGGTTGAGCTGGTACTCCACCTTGACCCGGGGGATGTTCTCGGTGGAAAAGCGGGTGCCATCGCGCTGGCGATCGATGGTGAGCCGGGCGTACTGCAGCGTGGTGCGAAGGCCGGCGGTGGGCCGGAGGTCGACGGCCGCGGTCAGCCGCAGGCTTCGTCCCGGGGCCGCTTCGTCGAAGATCGGCACGTCGCCCCAGCCCATGCTCGCGCTTGCGGTGAACACCTGGTAGGTCGGAGTGGTGAAGCCGAGCGAGTAGCTCCACTGGTTCTTCTCGGGGTCCGGCACGGTGAATGGGTCAGTGCCATCTCCGGTCTCGATGGTGTAGCTCGAGTAGTCGTCGGGGTCGTAGCTGAAGAAGTCGTGGTTGAGGGCGCCATTGATGCGCCAGCCACCGCGGAGGGTCGCGCTCGGAAAGAGCGACTCGCCTCCTTCGATCGATCCATCGCCGGGACGGGACCAGTCCCAGATCCGGTCGAATCGCAGGAATCCGCCCCAGGTCTGCACCAGGTCGTCGGCGTCTCCGTAGAAGCTGAGCCGGTTGAAGATGTTCGCGTCGATGATGCCGGTCCGGTTCACGAATCCCGCGGCGGCGTTGAAGTCGTCGCCGATCGCTTTCACGGTGTAGTGGAAGCCCCAGGCCCGGCCGGTCCGGTCCCACGCGGCCTGGAGATAGGGATCCTTGCGCGCCGAGCCCGCGCTGTCGGTCCACGACTGCACGGCCTGCAGCTCGACGAAGTAGAGCTTGGAGTGATAGAGCCGGGTGTCGAGGCCCACGAGGCGGGAGTAGTCCTCGCCATCCTCCCGGGTCGTGAGCACGGCGCCCATGTTGGAGCTGGTGCCGATGTCGCGCCGAAGCCGCAGAACGCCGAACGCGGGTCGGTGATCCCCAGTCCACGACTGCTCCGACTCGTCGAAGGCGAGCAGCGAACCGATGTTGGTCTTCCCCTGCTTGCCCGCGACCTTCACGCCGCCCGCCGGATCGACGATGCGCCGGGTGTAGATCATCTGGTTCGGCGAATCGAAGAGCTCGAGCCCGTCGAGGAAGAAGGGCCGCTTCTCCGGGTAGAAGAGCGAGAAGCGTTCATTGAGCAGCACCTGGCCCACATCGGCTTCGACCTGCGAGAAGTCGGGATTCACCGTTCCGTTGAGGGTCAGGCTCTGCTTGATGCCCCAGCGCACGTCGCCGCCGAGCTCGCCGGCGGAGGCGTAGTCCCAGCCGGTTGGAGTGGCGGGCGCGCCGTCGAGCCGCGCCACCGCGGTTGGCGTCAGCTCGAGCACCAGGCCGCGGCGAAGCTGGTGCAGTCCATCGAGTGATCCCCCCTGAGCCAGGAAGCTCGCATTGGCGCGAACGGCGGGGGCCCAGCTGTCCTGGTAGCCGGAGTGCTGCACCCGGCGTAGCACGTGGATGCCCCACGACTGGACCGCGGTCTCCTGGTAGCGGAGGCTCTTGAAGGGGATGCGGACCTCGACTTCGTATCCACCCGGGACCAGCCCGCCCTTCGATTCGAAGATGTAGTCGGGATTGAGGTCGACGCTGCCGTCGAGCGGATTCATGCTGCCGCTGCCGCCACCGGTCGCGGAAAAACCCCCGGCGCCGCCGCCGAACTGGTCGCTCCGGGTGCCATCCTGCTGCACGCCGAATGCGTTCACGCCGAAGAGGAACGCGAGCCGGCGGTCGTTGTTGGTGTCGAGCAGGATCTGGACGTGATCTTCGCTGGAGATGTTGTCGCGGTTGGCCCGGGTGGCCCGGACCACGTCGCCATGGAGCTCGCGGGCGCGAATGCCGAACCAGATCGCGTCGGGCGCGTACCAGACCAGGACTTCGGTCTGCTCTTCCGCGGGGCGTCCATCGACCGGTTGGTACTGGGAAAAGCCGGTAAGCCGGGCGGCGTTGCGCCAGACGTCTTCGTCGAGCTTCCCATCGACGACAGCCGCGGCTTCGGCCCGGGGAATGACGACTTTCAGCCGGCCCTCTCGGCCGTTGTAGCTGAGGGTGTCCTGGAGGAGCAGGAGTGTGGCAAGGAGCACCCAAACAATCTAGGCGGGCGGTCTGACCGTCTGACAGTCTGACCGTCTGACCGTCTATTCCTGGCTACGCTTCCGCTTCGAAATCAACAACAACGGCATTACGAACAGGGCTGCGAGTGTCCCGGCAATCGTTCCGCCGGCGGTTGCCAGCGCGATGGAGCCGAACAGGCTGTCCGCATCGGTGCCGATTGCGAGGGGAATCAGGCTCGCCATCGTTACGAGCGTGACCAGCACGATCATCTCGGCACGATCGTTCGCAGCCGAGATGACTGC
>DATEOL010000451.1:0-3011 GCA_035274025.1 Gemmatimonadales bacterium
CAAAAGCGATCGTGGACAAGGATTCGAAGTACACGTCCACCTGTTACCTCAAGGAGTACCCCCTCGCCATCGCGACCGGACGGGGAGCGATGGTCGAAGACGTCGACGGCAATCGCTATCTCGATTTCATGGCGGGCATCGCGGTGAGCTCGACCGGGTACAATCACCCCAAGGTCGTGGCCGCGGTGCAGGAGCAGGCGGGGAAGTTCCTGCACATCTGCGGCAGCGATTTCTACTTCGCGGGGATGGCGAACCTCTGCGAGCGGCTCGCGGGGCTCGCGCCCGGCGGCCAGGACAAGCGGGTGTTTCTCACCAACTCGGGCACCGAGGCGGTCGAGGGCGCGATCAAGCTGGCGCGCTACTACACCGGGCGGAAGGATTTCATCGCCTTCAAGGGCGCCTTCCATGGCAGGAGCACCGGCGCGCTCGCGCTCACGTCGAGCAAGGTGCGGCAGCGCGCGGGCATGGGACCGTTCCTCCCGGGCGTGCATCACGTGGATTTCCCCTACGCCTATCGCTGCGAGAAGTGCAGCAACGACAAGGCCTGCAGCCTGCATGGGGCGGAGGGAATCGAGCGCGACCTCTTCGCGCGGCATGTCGATCCCACCGAGGTGGCCGCGATCTTCGTCGAGCCGGTGCAGGGAGAGGGTGGCTATATCGTGCCGCCCACCGGATGGATGCAGAACATCCGCGAGCTCTGCGACCGGCACGGCATCCTGCTCGTGGCGGACGAGGTGCAGAGCGGCGTCGGCCGCACCGGCAAGATGTGGGCGATCGATCACATGGGCGTGGTGCCCGACATACTGCTGACGGCCAAGGGACTCGGCAGTGGAATGCCGATCGGTGCCATCATCGCGACCGAGGAGGTTACCACCTGGAAGAAGGGCGCCCACGGCAGCACCTTCGGCGGCAATCCGGTCTGCGTGGCGGCGGCGCTGGCGACGCTCGACCTGATCGAGGGCGGGCTGATGGAGAATGCGCGCGTGATGGGTGACCGATTGATGGCCGGCGCGAAGAAGCTCTACCAGAAGTACCCGGTCGTCGGCGACGTGCGCGGAATGGGACTGATGATCGGGCTCGAGTTCGTGAAGGATCGGGCTACGAAGGAGCGCAACCCGGAGCTGGTCGACCAGCTGGTGCTGGGCGCGTTCGCGAAGGGCCTGCTGCTGCTCGGCGCGGGACCGAGCGCGCTTCGTTTTGCTCCACCGCTCGTGGTGGACGAGTACGACGTGGATACCGGACTCGCGATCATCGACGATGTCCTGGCGAGAGTAGCGGATTAGTCAAGGAGAGTCACGGAGCAGGGGAACGGACGAGTGGGGGTATGCCTCTCGTCGGCTCCCTGCTCCGTGACTCTCCTTGACTATCTTCCACGCCATGTACATCGGTCCTGACGCAGCCGTCCCGATCGCTTCCGCGCTCGCCGCGATCGCCGGGGTCGCCGTGATGTTCTGGCACAAGACGGTGGCCATGGTGAAGGGCGCCGGCCGCGCAGTCGCCCGGCTCTTCGGGAAGAAATGAGTTCGGGGCGCGCGCGGCGCGTCCTGGTGATCGGACTCGACGGCTTCGAGCCGTCCATCGTCGAACCAATGGTCGCGGCGGGCGCGCTCCCCAATCTCGCCCGGATTCGCGAACGCGGCGGCTCCTCACGGCTCGCCACCACATTCCCCGCCCAAACGCCCGTCGCCTGGTCGAGCTTCGCCACCGGCACCAATCCGGGCGGCCACGGCATCTTCGATTTTCTCCGCCGCGATCCCGCGACATACCTCCCTGACCTCGGTCTCAACCGCTACGAGCAGAAGAACGCCTTCGTTCCCCCCAGGGCCGTGAACTCGCGAGGCGGCGAGCCGTTCTGGGACGTGCTCGGACGCGCGGGGATTCCGTCAACAGTGATCCGTTGTCCCTGCACCTATCCGGGAGAGATAGGCAAGGGCCGGCTCCTGTCCGGCCTTGGAGTGCCGGATATCCGTGGGGGACTGGGGACGACGACGTACTACACGGAACGCGACGACGTGCGCCCCGGCGAGAGCGAACGCATCGTCCGCGTGCGCTTCGGTGGCGATGTCGCCAGGACCGAGGTTCTCGGACCGCGAAACCCGAAGGGGGGAGAGCTCACTGCCGAGTTGACCATCACGGTGGATCGCGAGGGCGGCGGGGCGGTTCTCGCGACCCGCGATTCGCGACTCGCGACCGCACTGCATCAATGGTCGGATTGGACGAAGGTGAAGTTCAAGCTCGGATTCATGCAATCGATCAGCGGCGTGGTCCGCTTTCATCTCGCGAGCCTCCAGCCCTTCGAGCTGCACGCCTCCCCGGTCAACTTCGCGCCCGATGCCCCGATGTTCCCGATCAGCGCACCGTGGGACTACGCCGGCGAGCTGGAGGACGAGATCGGAACCTACTACACGGCGGGGATGGTCGAGGATCACACCGGGCTCATGAATGGCAGGATCGACGAGCACGCCTTCCTCTCGCAGTGCGACCTGGTGATGCGCGAGCGCGAGGGCATGCTGCAGCACGAGCTGGGTCGTTTCAAGGAAGGATTCCTCTTCTGCCTGTTCGACACGCCGGACCGGATCCAACACATGTTCTGGCGGTTCGGCGAGCCGGGTCATCCGGCAAACCGCGGCATCGCCTCGGACGAATTCACCGAGGTCATCCGGGATCACTACCGGGACTGCGACGCGGTGGTCGGCCGGGCACTCGATGCGCTGGGCGATGAGGCGCTGGTATTTGTCTGCAGCGACCACGGCTTCGCGAGCTTCCAGCGCGGGCTCCACCTCAATGGCTGGCTCCGCGCCAACGGATTCCTGGCGCTCAAGCCTGGTGCGACAGGCGAGGAGTTCTTCAAGGACGTCGACTGGAGCAGGACGAAGGCGTACGCGCTCGGACTCGGCGGGATCTACCTCAATCGTCGCGGGCGCGAGGGGAACGGGATTCTCGAGGATGCGGCCGCGACCGATGCCGCGCGCGACATCACGAAGGGGCTTACTGGACTGGTGGATATCGAG
>DATEOL010000452.1:0-5932 GCA_035274025.1 Gemmatimonadales bacterium
ATGCCGGCAACGCGCGCGTCTTCCAGCACATCATCATTACGCCCGCCGGCACCAGCGCCGCCGACACCGCCGCGGCGCGGGGCAAGATCACCGGCGTCCTCGCCCAGGTGAAGAAGGGTGGCGACTTCGGCGCGCTCGCCAAGAACAACGCGGACGCGAGCAAGGAAGACATGGGATACCTCCCGGTCGGTCCGCGCGGCCAGTTCGTCAAGGAATTCGAGGAGCCGGCCTGGGGACTGGAGCCGGGCCAGGTGAGCGACGTGGTGCAGTCCTCCTTCGGCTTCCACCTGATCCGCCGTCCCTCGAAGGAGGAGGCGCGTCCCCGCTTCGCCGCGTGGCTCCAGGGTGAGCTCGCCAAGAAGGCCGACTCGAGCTACGTCGCCGACCTGGCGAAGTCGAACAACATGAAGATCCAGGCCAACGCCGTGAAGTTCGTGAAGGACGCGGTGAGCAACGTCGATCACGCCCGGAAGAACGGCCAGAAGCTGGCGACCTTCCGGGGCGGCGCCTTCACCGTCGCCGACTTCGCCCGCTGGCTCGAGGCGCTGCCGGCCGGGGCCAGCCGCCAGATCACCAACACGCCCGACTCGCTGCTGACGCCGTTCATCGAGGGCCTCACCCAGAACGTGCTCGTGATCCGCGACATGGACTCGGCGAAGATCGCGGTGCCCCCCGCCAACTGGCAGGCGCTGCAGCTCGCCTATCGCGCCACCATGGACCAGCTCGCGTCGTCGATCGGACTGTCGGATTCGTCAGTGGCAGATACCACGAAGCCCAAGGCAGCCCGGCTCGATTCGGCGGCGTCGCACGTGAACCGCTTCCTCGACCAGCTGCTCGCCGGTCAGGTGCAGTTCCGGCCGCTGCCCCCGCCGCTCGCCGGGCACCTGCGTGAGGCGGGCAGCTACAAGGTCAACAAGGCCGGCCTCACCCGGGCGGTCGAGCTTGCGACCGCGAAGTGGAAGGCTGATTCCGCCGCCGAGGCGGGCAAGGCGCCGGCCGCGATCCAGCCCGCGCCGGGCGGACCGCCGGTGGGCGATTCCTCCAGGGGCACCAAGCGGCCATGACGAAGTTGCGGGTGCGATCGGTTGTCGCCGTCTGGGCCGCGCTCCTCTGGGGCGCGGCTCTGCCGCTTGCGGGGCAGGGCGTCACCGAAACGTCCGACCGGATCATCGCGGTCGTCGGCAACAAGCCGATTTTGCTGTCCGAGGTGGACGAGCAGGTCAACGCGCAGATGCAGAGGCAGAACCAGCCGGTGCCCAGCGACACCGCGCTGCTCAATCCGCTGCGCCGGCAGATGATCCAGGAGCTGATCGATCTCGAGCTCCTCTACCAGATCGCGCTCACCGATACCACGGTGAGGGTGACCGACGAGCAGGTGAACGCCGCGGTCGACGAGCAGGTGCGGAACGTCCGGCGGAAGTACCAGAGCGATCAGCAGTACCGGGCCGACCTGCAGAAGTCGGGTTTCTTCTCGCCCGAGGAATACCGCCGCTGGCTCACCGATACCCAGCGGAAGGAGCTGATCCGCAACGCGCTCCTCGATCACCTGCGTGGCACCGGCAAGCTCAAGGCCGTGATCCCGACCGACCGCGAGCTGCGGGCCGCGTTCGAGCAGCAGAAGGGGAAGCAGAAGCGTCCCGAGACGGTCTCCTTCAAGCAGATCGTCATCACCCCGAAGCCCAGTCCGGAGGCCAAGGCCCGCGCGCTGGCGCACGCCGACTCGATCCTGGCCGAGCTTCGGAAGGGGGCGGACTTCGCGACCGCGGCGAAGCGCTTCTCGATGGATCCGGCCTCGAAGGAACAGGGGGGCTCGCTGGGCTGGTTCCGGCGCGGCCAGATGGTCACCAAGTTCGAGGACGTCGCGTTCCTCATGAAGCCGGGCGTGATCTCGAACCCGGTGGAGACCGAGTACGGCTATCACCTGATCCAGGTCGAGCGGGTGCAGCCCGCCGAGGTGTCGGCGCGCCATATCCTGATCATTCCGGAGCTCGTCAAGGCAGACCTGGATACCGCGGAGGCGATCGCGAACCGGGTCAAGGCCCAGCTCGAGGCCGGGGCGAACATCGATTCACTGATCCGGGTCTATTCCGATCCGCTGGAAGAGAAGGACGTGCGCGACCTCCCGTTGGACAAGCTGCTGCCGGCCTACGCCGAGGCGTTCAAGGACATCCCGGCCGGAGGATACACGCCGGTGTTCCGGCTGGAGTCGCCAACGGACCCGATGCGGTCCAAGTTCGCGGTGGCGATGATCACCGATCGGCAGCAGGCGGGAGAGTTCAAGTATGAGGATGTCAAAGACCGTCTCAGGGGACAGCTCGGGGATCAGATGGCGATTCGCAGGTATCTCGACAGGCTGCGGGCGGCGTCGTTTGTGGATGTGAGGGAGCTATAACAGCAATCAGAGCTCTCAGATTGCATATCTCAGAAGTAGAAGTGTTGCGGCCTTAGGATTCCGCCCGCCTTTTTCTGGTTGTCTGAACGCATAGACAAGGCCCGAGATTGTTGTTCGACTCTCTCGGGCCTCTTTCATGTCCCTCAGATCAGCCGCGTTGCAGGAAGGAGTTTTGTGCTTCTCAGTAGCGGTAGTTCGCTTGACTGGCCGGTTCCCGCGGACCTATCCTGCGCGCCACATATGTCGTCAGTTGCTGCGATGCGCTACATCACCCGGCCCCAACTACGCGGAATCCCAGGCTGCGGAATCGCGACAGGATTTCATCCACAAGCTCAGGATATGTCTCAAGGAACTTCGTGAGACTCTTGTCTGGCTTCAAATGACCCATCGACTGGACCTGATAAAGTCCGACGATGTAGATCACTTGATGGATGAATGCGGCCAACTCGTTGCGATCTTTACGACAAGCGTCCTGACCGCCACAAAGGGGGCCAGGACGCCAAGGTCGTGACTACTTCTACATCTCAGATCTGAAATCTGAGATCTGCCCTTGCTGTCTACTGAATAAATGCCACCTGTCCGATCCGCCTCGCCTGCTCGGCCGGAATGTTGATCCGCTTGATCATGTCATTCAAATCCTTGAACGGCCGGCCGTTGATGATCTTGTCGGCGAACATCGCCTCCACGCCCTCGAGGCCGAGCAGCTGCTCACGGCTGGCAACATTCAGGTTGACCCTGCCCTTGTCGTCGAACATCGGCGGCGGGGGCACATTCCGGGCGGCCTCTTCTTCGGCCTTCTTGTTTTCCGAAGTTGGCACCAGCCACTTCTTGATCGAGAGGTACGTGCCGCTCGGCATGATCTTGCGCGAGACCAGCTCGCTACGCTGATGGAACGGCCGGCCCTGGATGATCTTTTCGGCGTACTGCTTCCCGATGCCGGGGAAGGCGATGAGCTGTTCCAGCGTCGCAGTGTTCAAATCGAGGATGGACGGCTCTGGCGCCTGGGCGGCTGCCGGTCCGGCCGGGAGTGAAGCCAGCGCCAACCCTGCAAGCAGTAGCGACCACGTCCGTCTCATAACCGAGGCTCCGTGTCGAAGGGACGACAAATTCTACTTCGCCATCGCGAATTACGCATGGGGGCGCGGATCGGCGAATCGGGGGATGGACGGAAACCGACTACCGAGGCCACGGCCCAACCCTCCAACTCGAGTCCCCCGATCCCCGATCCCCCGATCCGGTGATCCGGTGATCCGCCCGGCCATATTTGAGACATGACTCCCAGAATCGCGATCACCCTGGGCGATCCCCGGGGGATCGGCCCGGAAATCACGGCCCAGGCCCTGGCCGCCGTCACCGGGGCCACGGTCACGGTCATTGGGCCCGACGACCTGATCGCCCCGCTGCCAGCCCATGCCCGGGTGGGCGTGGGGACCTGGAACGGCGGCAGCGGAGCCGGGAGTGGAGCCGAGGCGCGGGCCCGGGGGCTGCGCGCGGGGGCCCTCGCCGGCCGGGCTATCGAGACGGCTGCCACCCTCGCCCTCGAGGGCGCCGTCGACGCCATCGTGACGGCCCCGATCGAAAAGTACGCGACGCGGCTGGCCGGATTCCCCTATCCAGGTCACACCGAATGGCTGGCCCATCTGGCCGGCGACCTGGACGTGGCGATGATGCTCGCGGCCGACAACCTGCGCGTCGTCCTGGTGACGACTCACGTGGCCTTCCGGGACGTGCCCGCGCTCCTCACCACCGATCGGGTGGTGCGCACCGGCCGCATCGTCCTCGAAGGTCTCCGGGACTGGTTCGGGATCCAGTCCCCGCGCCTCGCCATCTGCGCGGTGAACCCGCATGCCGGGGAGCAGGGACTCTTCGGGGACGAGGAAGCGCGGATCCTGGAGCCCGCCGCGAAGGCGCTCGGCGCCGCCGGTCCGCTCTCCGCGGATACGGTGTTCGTGCGCGCGATACGCGGGGAATTCGACGCGGTGCTCGCCCCCTATCACGACGTGGGGATGACAGCGATCAAGGTTGCGGCGTTCGGCAGGGGAGTGAATGTGACCCTTGGGCTGCCGTTTCCGAGGACGTCACCTGATCATGGGACAGCGCTGGATATCGCGGGGCAGGGAAAGGCCGATGCTTCATCCATGATTGAAGCGGTGAGGCTGGCGATCAAGCTCGCCAGAAAAAGCTAGGGCAGATTTCAGATTTCGGATCTCAGAAGTAGAGGGGGAGCACAGTGGCTCGTGACTTCCCGCATACATCTCCTTCTGAGATCTGAAATCTGAGATCTGCCTTAGGTTTTTTTCGCCTCTGCCCTTGCCAACACTCGCACCCCTTTCACTCGGCGCCCCTCCATCGCCGCCACTTCGAACGTGAAGGGCGGCGCCTCGACCCTGTCCCCCGGCCGAGGCAGCCGGCCCAGCTTCCCGAACACATATCCGCCAATGGTGGTGTAGTCCGAGTCGTCCAGCTCCGCGTCGTTCTCCGCGTTGAACTGGGTGATCGGCATGCCCCCATCGATGAGTCGCGCGTCGAGAGCCGGCGCCGCGGCCGGACGGTCATACTCGTCGTAGATCGGTCCCACGATCTCTTCCAGCAGGTCCTCCATCGTGACCAGCCCCGCGGTGCCGCCGTACTCGTCGAGCACCACGGCGAGATGGACCTTGAGCCGCTTCATGTCGGCCAGCACGTCCTCCACCTCGCGGGTTCCCGGAACGAAGAGCGGCGAGCGCATGATGCCACGCAGCGTCGAGCCCCCCTGGTCCCGAAGCGCGGCGAGGATGTCCTTCGCGTGCACCACGCCCACGATGTCGTCGAGCGATTCGCGGTAGACCGGATAGCGGGACCGGCCCGCGCGCGCCACCACGTCGGCCGCGGCCTCGATGCTGTCGTCCGAGTCCATCGCGACCATCTCGGTGCGGGGCGTCATCACCTGCTCGGCGGTCTTCTCGCTGAACTCGAAGACGCCCTCGAGCAGTCGCGCGTCCTGCTTCGCGAGGCGCCCGCCTTCCTGGCTCTGCTCGACCAGCATGCGGATTTCCTCCGGGGAATGCAGCCGCTCGTGGCTGCCCGGAGGCTTCACCCGCATAAGGCGCAACAGGGCGTTGGCGAGACCGTTCAGCACCGCGATCGGCGCGGCCATGATCCAGGTGAAGCCAACCAGGGGCGCGGTGAGCAGCTCGGTCACCCTCTCCGGATAGAGCAGCGCCAGCGCCTTGGGCACCAGCTCGCCCAGCACGATATGCAGCAGCGTGATGATCGCGAACGAGACGGCGACAGCCACCGAGTGGGTCGCGATCGCGCTGACCGGCGCGGGCAGCGCGCTGAAGGCGCCCTCGATGAGGGTGGCGAGGGCAGGCTCACCGATCCAGCCCAGGGCGAGCGAGGCCAGCGTGATGCCGAGCTGGGTCGCGGAGATGTAGCGGTCGAGATGGGTGAGCGCGCGTCGCGCCATGGCCGCGCGCCGACTGCCAGCCTGGGCCATCTCCTCGAGGCGCGTCTTGCGGGCGCCTACGAGCGCGAATTCGGCTGCGACGAAGAAAGCGT
>DATEOL010000453.1:0-5136 GCA_035274025.1 Gemmatimonadales bacterium
ACTGGACCCATACCCTGGTCGAAGTGCGCGACATCGAGAACGTCTTCATCGACCTCTCCGGAAGCGGCGTTGACGGCGGCATGCTCGAGGCGTGCCTCGAGGCGGTCGGCGCCGGCCGGTTGCTTTGGGGCTGCGACATCACCATGGACACCGGGTGGGCCAAGCTGCGGTACCTCGAAAGGATCGTGAGCGCGCCCGACCTCGAGCGGATCGGCTGGAGGAACGCGGCGGCGATATTCCCGCGCGGGACGTTCGACGCATGACCCGCCGCGTCGACGTCAACACGTTCATCGGCGAATATCCGTTCCGTCGCGTTCCAGGCGCGACACCGCGAGACCTCCTCACCGCGATGGATCGGGTCGAAATCGACATCGCCTGGGTCTCCCAGCTTACCGCGATCTTCTGGAATGATCCGATGGCGGCGAATGCCGACCTCTACCGGATGGATTCGCTCCGCTTGAGGCCGGTCCCGGCGATCCATCCCGGAAGGGACCGGTGGCGCGAGGCGCTCGCCGACGCACCCTCACACGATGCGCCCGCCGTCCGGGCCGACCCGACCCGGTGGGGACTCGATCCTGCCGGCCGGGACATGACGGAGCTGACCAGGGCGTGCGGCGCCGCGGGCACACCCCTGCTGGTCTCGGTTCGGCTGGAGGACGGCCGCCAGAAAAATCCGCGCGACCGCTCGAGCGAGATCGAGCCATGGATGGTGAGGTCATGGATCCGGAGCGATCCGGCCGTGCGGCTGATCGTCACCCACGCCGACCGGGAATTCATCGAGCAGGTCCACTTCGGAGCCACTCCGGACGAAGCCGGCCGGATCCGCTGGGATATCTCCTGGATCTGGGGACCGCCGGAGGATCATCTGGCGCTACTGCTGAAGACGGTGGGCGTCGAGCGCTTCGTCTTCGGGACCGGCATGCCGCTTCGCATACCCGAGAATTCCCTCGCGAAGCTCGACCTGCTGGACATCTCACCCGACGACCGCAGCAAGATTGAAGCGCTGAATTCATAGGGGCCGGGCATTGCCCGGCCGGCTCAGCTCATCCAGGCATCGAGGCGTTCGCGTACGAAGTCATCATCTCGCAGGTGCGGATAGGATCGCCAGACTCGGTCGATCTCCTTCATCTGACCAGGACTCAGCTCCTCGGCTGGATCGAGACACCACCGTCCCCGCAACAGTCCTTGCCTGCGCAGCACTTCGTGAATCCCGGGAATGCATCCGTGAAAGCTGTTCACCGCATCGAAAATCGCCGCGTTCGCGTCGGTCGTTTCGATTCCGAGTCTGAGCATCCGCCCTATCTGCCCTATCCGCCCCGCATCCGCATGGAGCCTCACGGCGTTGCGCGTCCAGTACGCCCAATGACCAAGCAATCCGCCGGTCATTCGCACCGTCACCCGCCGCCCGTCGGACCTCATGAAGCGGTGCGGGGTGACCAGGTCGCCGACGATGTTGTCATCGTTCCCCGTGTAGAGCGCGACGTCCCTGCGGGCGGAGTCCGCGACGGCACGACAAACATCGAGCGTCGCATAACGGTTGAATGGCGCCACCTTGATCGCGACGACATTCTCGATCTCCAGGAACCGGCGCCAGAATCGATACGAGAGGACGCGACCACCAACCGCCGGCTGCAGGTAGAAGCCCATCACGGGGATCACCTCGGCTACCGCGCGAGCATGCTCGACCAGCGCCAGGTCGCTCGCCTCCGTGAGCGCGCCCATGCTGAGCAAGCCCGCATCATAGCCGAGGTCCGCCGCCACTCGCGCCTCGACGAGTGCCTGGGATCGCCTCCCCACGACGCCGGCGATCTTCGCGATACTGCCGGCCGTCTTGGGCTTCCACTCGGCGATCGTCTCTACTGCAAGCTCGAGTACCGGACGCAACAGGTCGATGCCCCGTGTCCTGATCGCGAACTGCGTGGTGTGCACGCCGATGGCGACTCCACCAGCGCCCGCGTCGACGTAGTAGCGCGTGAGCGCTCGCTGGCGCCGTTCGTCCAGCTTCCGCGAAGGCGTGAGGGCGAGGGGGTGCGCCGGAATTACCAGCCCGCGCCGGATCCTCGCCAGCCGGTCAGAACGCCCCATCGCGAGTTTCGAAATGGGTTGGCTTTCCGAGGGAACGCCCTCCCTGCTCCACCCACTCCGCAACGCGGTCCAGCATCACGTCGAGGGCAACCGGTGGAGGACCAAAACGCCGCTCACATTCAGCCGGGTTGGAGAGGAGCGCGGTGTTCGCCTCCGTGTTGATGATTCGGGGCTCGATCCCCCATCGCCGTCCCAGCTCGGTCGCGATGGATCGCACTGAAACAGGCCGCCCGGTCAGGTTGAGCACGACTGGTGGACTCTCGCAGTGCGCCAATGACTCCAGTGCGACCGCGTTCGCGTCGCGCTGCCAGATCAGGTTCACGTGGCCCATGGAGACGTCCACTGGCTCGCGCCGCCAGACCCGGTCGGCGATGTCTCGTACCACGCCGTAGCGCGGCTCCACCGCATAGTTGAGGCGAAGCAGGACCATCGCAGTCCCGTTCCGTCGCGAGAAGTGCTCGAACACCCGCTCCCGTGCGAGGGCGCTCGTTGCGTAGTCACCAATGGGACCGGTCGGGTCGTCTTCAGTGGGTCCCGCGCTGTGCTTCGGCCAGAGCGGATACACGTTGCCGGTCGAGAACGCGACGATGCGGGCCCGTGGAAAGCGGGTCGCAACGACACCTGGCAGGTACGCGTTGACGGCCCAGGTCCGGTCCGACTCGCCGGTCGTACCGAACTTCTGTCCCACCATGTAGACGATGTTGTCGGCATCAGGGAGGCGCGCCACGTCGGCGGGATCGAACAGGTCACACTGGAGAGTCTGGACGCCCGCCCCGCGCAATGCATCCGGCAGCAAGGAATTGGAGAAGCGCGCCGCCGCAATGATCCGCCGCGAATGGCCGGAATCCCGGGACGCGCGCACCGCGAGGCGAGCGAGGCTCGGTCCCATCTTGCCGCCCGCGCCGAGAACGAGGATGTCTCCCTGAAGCAAACCCAAGGCCTCGACCAACCGGGGTGTAGGCTCGGACAAAAGGTCTTCCAGCTCGGCTTCAGTCATGAAGTGAGAAGCTAGCGCTGCCCACGAGCAGCCAGCAGCTGGCAGCTGGTAGCTAACTACTTGAATGGATGCGGGACAAAGGTCAGCACGAACACCACGACACACGCGAGCCCGACCAGCCACCGGCTCGACGGCATCCCCCGTTCCGCGACGAGAACCGGCGGATGCTGGATCCGTCCCCCGCCGACGATGAACGCGAAAGCCACCCAGACGTACCAGGTCGGCGACGTCTGGGCGAGCCAGAGCAGGCCGAGGACGGCGAGCAGCGCCACCCTTCCCTGACGCCGGCCAAGGAGTCCGTACGTCACGTGGCCCCCGTCGAGCTGGCTCAACGGAATCAGGTTCAACCCCGTGATGAACACACCGACCCACCCCGCGAAGGCCGGCAAGCTCAGGTGCACCGCCTCCGTCCCGGGCAACAGCCAGTCGCGCAGGAAACGGGTGAGAATCGATTCGCCAAGAAACAGTGGCTGTCCCACCAGCGTCACGTAGCTGGGCGCGGCGCCGAGCACGATGGGAATTCGCTCGGAGGTGAGGTAGCCCCAGGCGAGAACGGCGAGGGCGACGACAAACCCGGCAAGCGGCCCTGCCGCTCCCACGTCCAGGAGCTGTCGACGGTCGACGACCGGACTCCGCACCCGGATGAATGCGCCGAGACTCCCGATCGGCGAAAGGGTGGGAGGAACTGGAATGAAGAATGGAGGCGAGCTGTCGATCGCGTACCGGCGCGCGGCCAGGTAGTGTCCCAGCTCGTGGATGCCGAGGATGGCGAGCAGTGGAACGGCGAATGACCAGCCAACCAGCAGCGATCGCCAGTTTCCCAGGACCGCTTCCCGGAAAAACTCCCAGGAGCCCAGCAGGATCCCGGAGAACCCGGCATGCAGCGGTGGAAAGTAGGCCCCGGCCAACACCGCCCCCGCCCCCAGCGTACATAGGATAGTGAGTCCCATCAGTACCCCATGCAGGACCCACCGCGGCCGGTAGGGCGTGAGTGGTCGCACCAGCACTACGCGGGTCCGCTCCGCGTCGAGCCAGTACCATTTTCCCGGCCACGCCTTGAGACCCGCAACCAGTTGGGCAGCACCCCGCGACGCCGGCGCCACGTGGGCGTCGACGATCTCGCGGGTTCCGGCACGCCAGACGCGCCAGGCAGTGAAGTGCGGTATGAGGTCGTTCACGGATGCGGCACTAAGGAACTCGCACGGAGATGCAAGTGCAACAGCCAGAAGTGTTGCGGCGGCGCATCATAATGTGTCCCTGTGTGGCCTTGACGCGTTCCCCGCGTCCGGTTAATGTCCATTCACTAACCTCAATATCCCCCTGACGATACAAGATCTGGGAGTTCCGACGGCGTCGGAACTATATCCATATATCAACGTCTCCTGACCCCCGACCCAATCGTTCCCAAGGTCGCAGGCCGCAAGGCCCGCGGCCCGACGGATCATCCGCCATGGACATAGCCGAACTGAAACAGAAATCGGTCGCCGAGCTGCATGAGCTAGCCCAGCAGCTCAACATTTCCAACTACTCAGGCCTCAGGAAACAGGACCTGATTTTCCGGATCGAGCAGGCCCTGCTCGAGACCGACACCGTCATTCGCGGTGAAGGTGTTCTCGAAATCCTTCCCGAAGGATACGGGTTTCTCCGGAGCCAGGACTGGAACTACCTCTACGGTCCTGACGACATCTACGTTAGCCCGAGCCAGATCAAGCGCTTCGACCTCCGCACCGGTGACACGGTCAAGGGTCAGGTGCGTCCGCCGAAGGAGGGTGAGCGTTACCTCGCCCTGCTCAAGGTCGAGCAGGTCAACTTCGAGGAGCCGGAGAAGACCAAGCACCGGATCGCCTTCGACAACCTGAAGCCGCGCTATCCGGACAAGCGGCTCAAGCTGGAGCGGAAGACCAGCGAGCTCTCCATGCGGGTGGTCGACCTGCTCTCGCCGATCGGCAAGGGCCAGCGCGGACTGATCGTCGCGCCGCCGAAGGCGGGCAAAACGATCCTGCTCCAGAAGCTCGCCAACTCCATCAGCGAGAACCACCCGGAGTGCGTGCTGA
>DATEOL010000454.1:0-6787 GCA_035274025.1 Gemmatimonadales bacterium
GATGTGGTTCCGGATCGCGAGCCGGATCCGCTCCATCGGATCCTCGGCCTCCTCCAGCGCGGCGCGGAATCCCTCCTCGGCGGACCCGATGCCCTGCTCCATCAGCGCCAGGAGGATCGACTCCTTGGTCGGGAAGTAATAGTGCAGCGTCCCCGGCCACACGCCCGCCGCCTCGGCGATTTCCCGGACCGTGGTGGCCGCGAATCCCTTCTTCCGGAAGAGCTGGCCGGCGGCTTCCAACAGGCCGCGCAGCGGGTCTCCGGTCTCGACAACGAGTGTGGGCTTGGGCATTCGACCATTCGTGGGATAGGCCAATATCCATGATCACAGGCGACAATCGCAAGCTCTTGGTCGCTTGACCAAGGCCTCCAGCAGGGTAGATTTTGCTGCAGGCACACTCCCTTTCGAGAGGCCCTGTGACCTCCATCTACTTCACGGAAGAACACGAGATGATCCGGCAGCAGGTCCGCCGGTTCATCGCCGAGCAGGTCGCACCGCACGCCGTGGCATGGGAGGAACAGGGATTCACGCCCCGCGAGGTTCTGCGCTCCCTCGGCGACCTGGGACTCCTGGGGATGCGCTACCCCGTCGAGTACGGTGGAACCGAGCTCGACACCCGCGCGTCGATCGTGCTCGCCGAGGAGCTGGGCCGCTCGACGTTCGGCGGCTTCGCCATCACCGTTCTGGTTCATACCGACATGGCGTCGCCCCACCTCGCGCGGTTCGGCAGCCCGGAGCAGCTCTCCCGCTACATGGCCCGCGTGATCGCCGGTGAGCTGGTCACCGCGGTCGCGGTCACCGAGCCCGATGCCGGCTCCGACGTGGCGAGCCTCCGCACCAGCGCCAAGCTCACCGACAAGGGCTGGGTGCTCAACGGGCGGAAGACCTTCATCACCAACGGCGTCTACGGCGACCTCTACTTCGTCGCGGCGCGCACCGATCCCAAGGCCAAGGGCTCGCGGGGACTGAGCATGTTCATCGTGGAAAAGGACACGCCAGGACTGCACGTGAGCAGGAAGCTCGACAAGACGGGCTGGTGTTCGTCTGACACGGCCGAGCTGGCATTCGAGGACTGTGTCGTTCCCGAGAGCGCGATACTGGGGGAGCGGGACAAGGGCTTCTATGCCATCCTGCGGAACTTCCAGAACGAGCGGCTGGTGATGGGCGCGATGGCAACGGGTGAAGCCGCGCGCGCGCTCGAGTTGACCGTCGAGTACGTGTCACACCGGAAGGCCTTCGGCACGACGCTCTTCGAGAAGCAGGCGATCCGGCAACGCCTGTCGGCCCTGTCAGCCAAGGTCGAGGCGGGACGCCAGCTCCTCTATCACGCCGCCTGGCTCGACGCCGAAGGACACGATTGCGTGAAGGAAGTGTCGATGGTGAAGGCCTACTGCGGCGAGCTGGTGAACGAGGTGCTGTACACCTGCGTGCAGTTCCACGGCGGCTACGGCTACGCCCGTGGCGAGACCATCGAGCGGATGTCGCGCGACGCGCGGATCCACTCGATCGGCGGCGGCGCGACGGAAGTAATGCTCGAGGAAGTTGCCAAGCGCCTGCACGACGCACCGGCGACAATCAAGGAACGGAGCGCTTCCAATGTCGGGTAACGTGATTAGGCATCTCTTCGAAATCGTCGATGCCCGGCGGTGGGACGACCTCGACCTCGTGTTCCACTCCGACGTCGTCTACGAGCGGCCCGGCTACGATCCCCTGACGGGGTTCAAGGCCGTCGACGATTTCTACCGCAATCGTCGCGTGCTCGCGCGCGGCAGTCACATCGTGGAAGGCATCGCGGTCGAGGGAACCCATGGCGCGGCGTGGGGCCGCTTCGTCGGCGCCAAGCACGACGACACGCCGGTCGACGAGCGCTGGGCCGACGTCTACACCTTCGAAGCCAACAAGATCCGCACCCGCCGGTCGCACTTCTTCCGGCCCGCCGTCTGAGCGCGACCCGGCTCGCACGGCTGGCGGACGAATTCCGGCAGGCTGAGGCCGCGGCTCGCGCGGAGCGGGCCGTCCTGCCTCCGGTCGCCGATCCCGATTCGTTCGCGCTCGAGCTTGGCCTCCTCATGGGCGGAGCGCCGTCGGCGCTCTGCACCGTTGGCGGGAGACCGGCGATGCTCACCACGCTGACCGGCTCGCCGGTCGATCACCGCAAGGTTGTCCGCGCCCAGGAAATCGCGGTCCGCTGCCGCATCCCGATCCTCTATCATCTCCCGGATGGGATGCCGGCGAACACACCGGTACGGATTCTCGAGACTGCCGCGATCCTGAGGCGACTGCCAGGCGTCGCGCAGCTAGTGATCACGGCGAAGGGAAGAGCCGAAGAAGCAGGTGTGCTTGGGGCGCTCGCGAATGAGACAGTCGGAAGTCAGCCAGAAGCGTTGTGCTCGGCGCGCGGGAAGATCTCCCGTCCCGTGCCCCGTGCCCGGTGCCCCGTGCTCCCGCTGTTGGAGCCCAAACTTCTCTATAGCCTGCTCCCCAACGACCATCGCATGCCCTACGACATGCGCCGCCTGCTCTCCGCGTTCCTCGACGGCGACGGCATGCAGGAGTTCCAGCCTCACGTCGCGGAAGAGATGATCTGCGCCACCGCGCGGATCGGCGGCCACGACATCGGCGTGATGGCCAATGCCCGCGGCATGTTCCGCGAGCGGAAGACCGGGCAGCCGCGGATCGGCGGGATCATCTACGCCGAGACCGCGGAGAAGTGCGCGTATTTCATCGAGACCATGAACCAGCTCGGCATCCCGATCCTCTTCGTCCAGGATGTCTCCGGTTTCATGCTCGGCGTGGACGCCGAACGCTCGGGCATCATCAGGTCGGGAGCGAAGTTCGTGGAGGCGATGGCTGTCGCACAGGTGCCGAGGCTGGTGCTCACCATCAACCACGCCTCGGGCGCGGGCTACTACGCGATGGCGGCGCAGGGCTTTGAGCCTGATTTTCTGCTTACCTGGCCAACGGGACGCATGGCAGCCATGGAAGGGGAAAGCGCGGTGAACGCGCTCTTCGCGCCACAACTCGAGGAGCTTCGCCGCGCGGACAGGAAGCCTGATGCGGCGCTCGAGCGCCGGATCGCCACGGTTCGCGCCGATTACGAGCGCTGGCTCGACGCGCGCACAGCGGCCGCCTCGGGCTACGTCGACGCGATCGTGCTGCCGGAGGACACCCGGCCGGCGCTCATCCTGGCCCTGGCCGCCGTGCGGGAGAACCGCGGCTCCCACCTCCTGCCCTGCCGCCGCGCGCTGGAGTTCGCGATATGAGCGAACGGATCGTGCGTGTCGCGTGCGGCCAGGGGTTCTGGGGCGACCGTCCCGAGGCGCCGCTGGAACAGGTCACGCGCGGGCCGGTCGACTACGTGGTGATGGACTATCTCGCCGAAGTCACGATGTCGATCCTGCAGAAGGCGCGGAGTCGCGACCCTGCGCAGGGATACGCGCGCGACTTCATCCCGGTGCTTCGGAGCATCCTTCCGGTGTGCGTCGAGAGCGGGATTCGCGTGCTCTGCAACGCGGGCGGCGTGAACCTGGAAGCCTGCCGCGACGCCGCGCTCGAGACCGCGCGCGGTCTTGGCCTCACGGGGCGCGTCCGGGTGGGAACCGTGCACGGCGACGACATACTCGCCCGGCTCCCTTCGCTGATCGAGGCTGGTCACGAGATGCGGAACCTCGATACCGGGGCGCCGCTGGCGGACATCGTCGATCGGATCCAGAGCGCCAACGCATATATAGGAGCGGCTCCCCTCGTGGCCCTGCTGCAACAGGGCGCCACCGTGGTCGTCGCCGGCCGCTCGACCGATACGGCGCTCACCTACGCCCCAGTCGCTTTCGAGTTCGGCTGGTCTCCCGAAGATGTCGATCGCTACGCCGCTGGCGTCGTCGCGGGGCACCTGATCGAATGCGGGGCGCAGGTCTCCGGCGGCAACACGATGGTCGACTGGGAGAGTGTGCCCGACATGGCCAATGTCGGCCATCCGATCATCGAGGCACGCGCCGACGGGTCGTTTGTGGTAACGAAGCATCCCGGCACCGGCGGCCGGATCTCCCGCCAGACCGTCACCGAGCAGCTGCTCTACGAGATCGGCGATCCCCGTTCCTACATCACTCCCGATTGCGTGGCGGACTTTACCACGATCGACCTTTCCGAGGCTGGGCCGGACGCCGTCAGGATCAGCGGTGTACGAGGGCGGCCGAGGACCGACTCGCTCAAGGTGTCGATCGCCTACACCGACGGATGGAAGTCCACCGGGACCCTTGTCTACGGCTGGCCCAATGCGGTAGCGAAGGCTGGCGCCGCCGATGGCATCCTGCGGGAGAGACTCGACCGCGCCGGACTCGAGCTCGACGCCATCCGCACCGAGTTCGTCGGCTGGAACGCCACCCATGCCGCGCTCACCGATCACGCCGCGGAAAACGTCCCCGAAGTCACGCTCCGCGTTTCTGTGCGGGGACACGATCGCGACGCCGTCGCTGCGTTCGGCATGCAGGTCCAGGCCATGGTGCTGTCGGGACCGCCGGGAGTGACCGGGTTCGGCGGTGGCAGGCCGAAGGTGCAGGAAGTCGTCGCGTACTGGCCGGCGCTCATCGATCGCACCCAGGTCGAGCCGTTCCTCCGGCTCGAGGTGGCCGACGCGTGAGCACACTCGGGCGCGTTCCACTCATTCGCATCGCCTACGGCCGTTCGGGCGACAAGGGCGACACGGTCAACATCGGTATCGCCGCGCGGCGTGAGGAGTACTTTCCGATCCTCGAGCAGCAGGTCACCGCCGAGCGGGTGAAGTCACATTTTGGCGCGATGGTGCGCGGGGAGGTCCAGCGCTTCGAGCTGCCGAACCTCTGGGCGATCAACTTCCTGCTGCACGGCGCGCTCGATGGCGGTGGGACTGTCTCGCTCATGCTCGACGGACTGGGGAAAACCTGGGCCTACGCGCTGCTCCGGATGGAAGTGGAGATCCCGGAATGACAAATCTTCTGGTCGACATCGCGGGCCCGGTCGCCACCCTGACGCTCAACCGTCCGGAAAAGAGGAACGCGCTCGACGATGCGCTGGTCGCGGCCCTCACCCGCGCGCTTCGCGGGTTTGAACGGAACGAAGACATTCACGTCGTGCTTCTCCGCGCGGCAGGGCCGGATTTCTGCGCGGGAGCTGACCTCGACCAGACAGCCCGCCATGCGAAGGAGCTCGACACCGTCGGCAACCTGGCCGATGCGACCCTGCTTGGCACCCTCTTCGTCACGATGCGCCGCCTCCAGGTCCCCATTGTCGCCGTCGTGCAGGGCCGCGCGCTCGCCGGCGGCGCGGGACTCGCGATGGGATGCGACCTGGTGCTCCTGCACGAGAAGGCCGAGCTGGGCTATCCCGAGGTGCACAAAGGACTGGTCCCCGCGATGGTCGGGGCCATCCTCAGGCGGAACGTCGGCGAGAAGATCGCCTTCGAGCTTCTCGCGCGCGGCGGACGGATCACCGCTGCCGAATGTCTCCGCCTCGGACTCGTGAATCGGGTGATTCCAGACCAGGGCTTCGAGGCAGTCGTGCAGCAGTTCGTGGGAGAGCTCGCGGCCTCACCCCGCGCGACGTTGATGCTGATCAAGCGGCTGCTGTACGGCGTCGACAACACGAGCTTCGAGGAGGCGATCGGCCGCGGCGCCGAGATCAACATCCTGGCCCGCTTGAGCTCAGCCAGACGCAGCTCGTAGCTGGCAGCGAGCAGCTGGCAGCTAGTAGCTTCCCCCCATGCGCCCTCTAACCCTGCTCATTCCGGCCCTGACCGTGGCAACGCTCGCCGCCCAGGAGCCCATCGCCAAGGCTGAATACGCGGCACGCCGCGACTCCCTTGCCGCGAAAATCGGCACCGGCGCCGTGATCGCGTTCGGTGGCGTCACCCCCCTCACCGACTACGGCCCCTTCTACCAGCTTCCCGCGTTCAACTACCTGACCGGGTACCAGCTTGCCGACGCGGCGCTGGTGATCATCGTCCAGGGCGGGAAGGCGGCCAGCACGACGCTCTTCGTCAATCGTACGGCCGCGCGCCGGAGCATCTACTACGGCGCCGAGCCGGACTCGGCCTCGCTCGCCTCGAACCTGGGCCTCGCCTCCCGTCCGATCGCCGACATCGCGCAGGTCGCCGATTCGATCGCGGACATGGCTTATCCCGTCTGGGAGGTCCGCGATTTCCGCGCGGCCGACTTCGCCACCCAGGACTCGCTGACGAAAGGTTCACAGTTCATCAAGGCGCTCACCGCGCGGCACAAGGACCTCAAGGTCAACGATGCGCATCCGCTGGTGAACGCCCTCCGGGCCCGGAAGAGCGACGCCGAGCTGGCGCTCATCAAGAAGGCGGGGGAGATCAGCGCCGAGGGGCACAAGGAGCTGATGCGGAAAGCGACCGAGGGCTCGGCCGAGTACGACTACCAGGCGACGATCGAGGGCGCATTCCTCCGGGGAGGCGCTGAGCGTCCCGCGTACGGCTCGATCGTGGGCTCCGGTCCGCTCACCAGCCAGCTCCACTACATGAAGAACCGGCGGCGGTTCGAGCCGGGTGAGGTGGTCGTCGTCGACGCGGGCGCTGAATATCATGGCTACGCCGCGGACGTCACCCGGACCATTCCCGTGAGCGGCAGCTTCACCCCGGAGCAACGCGCGATCTACAAGCTGGTCCGCGACGCGCAGGCCGCGGCCGAGCGCAACGCGAAGGTCGGGATGCCCTTCGCCGCCTCCACCGACAGCTCGGTGGCCGTCCGCGCGAAGGGCCTCGCCAGGCTCGGCCTGGTCGAGTCGGAAGACGCGA
>DATEOL010000455.1:0-3845 GCA_035274025.1 Gemmatimonadales bacterium
CAGGCGCTTGCGGGCGACGGGAAGACCGTGGCTCCGCACCTGGTCGAAGCCCAGAAGGGCGTCGAATCCCGCAGCCTTGGCCTCGATGAGGCGCAGCTGCAGGGGCTGCGAGACGCAATGATCGCGGTCGTGCAGCGTGGCACTGCCGGCGCCAGCGGCGGCAGGGATCTCAACGTGGCCGGCAAGACCGGGACGGCGCAAAACCCGCACGGCGCCGACCATGGCTGGTTCATCGGATTCGCCCCGGCGGACAAGCCCGAGATCATCGTGGGCAGCATCATGGAGAAGGCGCTGCATGGCTCGTCGGTCGCGCCCTGGGTCGTGCGGGTCATCCGGCGTTACCTGGCCGGGGAAGGGAAGCGGATCGACGTTCCGATCCAGATCGTGGTGCCGGAAGATTCCGCGCCCCGGGCCGAAGACATTCCCGGGGTCGACAGCGTCGCGAGGAACCGGCCATGAGGGCGCGCGGCCCCGACAAGATGCTGCTGCTCTTCACCGGCCTGCTGCTGCTGTACGGCTTGCTGGTGCTGTACTCCGCCGGGCAGACCGACACGCCCACCAACGCGGCGGGGGCGTGGACCCGCCAGCTCGTCTGGGTGGGAGTCGCATCGCTCGCCGGCTTCATCTCCTTTCAGACCTCACCCCGGATTCTCGAGTGGATCGCGCCCGGCGTGTACGTGGCCGCGCTGGGCCTCCTCGCGATCACGCTCGTCTTCGGCTCCGGCGCGGGCACCGCGGCGGGAACCAGCAGCTGGCTCACGGTCGCCGGCGTCCGGATCGGGCAGCCCGCCGAGATCGCGAAGCTCGCGACCGTCCTCTTCCTCGCGCGATACCTGTCGTCGCGCCGGGAACCGCCCGACTCGCTCCGGGGCCTGATCCCCGCCTGCATGATCGCGGGCGTGCCGATGTTGCTCGTGCTCAAGCAGCCGGACCTGGGGAGCGCGATCGTCTTCGGTGGAATCCTCTTTGCGATGCTGTTCTGGGCCGGTGTCCGCCCCGGCTTGCTGCTGCTGCTGGCGTCCCCGGCCGTCAGTCTCTTCCTCGCCGCGAACACCGCGCTGTGGGCCGGATGGATGGTGCTGCTCTTCGTCCTGCTCGTGGTCTGGCGAGTCTATGTCTCCGAGGGCGTGCTGATCTACCTGGTGAACTCGGCCATGGGTGTGGTCGCCTTCATCCTGTGGAACAAGCTCAAGCCGTACCAGCAGAAGCGCATCACGGCGTTCATCAATCCGGAGCTCGACCCCGGTGGCGCGAGCTATCAGGCGCTCCAGTCGAAGGTGGCGCACGGATCGGGCGGGTTGCTCGGCACCGGCTACACCGAGGGGCCCCAGAAGCGGATGGGATTCCTGCCTGAGCAGCATACCGACTTCATCTTTCCGATCGTGGGGGAGGAGCTGGGCTTCGTGGGGATCTGCGTCGCGCTCTTCCTGTTCCTCGGCTTCTTCCTCACGCTGCTCCGCATCGCCCGCCGCGCGACCGATCCGTTCGGCGGCCTGATGGTCTTCGGGATCCTCGGTCTCTTGTTCACCCACATGTGGGAGAACATCGGGATGACCGTGAACCTGATGCCGATTACCGGCATTCCGCTGCCCTTTTTCAGCTACGGCGGGTCGTTCATGATTACCTGCGGGCTGGCGCTGGGGCTCACGCTCAGGGTAGCGTGGGAGTCGAGGCTGGCGGGCTACGCAGAATGAGGCGGTTGGGCGGTTGGGGCGGTTAGGTCGGTTAGGTCGGTTAGGTCGGTTAGGTCGGTTAGGGCGGTTAAGGCGGTTAGGCGGTTAGGTCGGTTAGGCGGTTAGACGGATAGGTCGGTTAGGTCGGATAGGTCGGTGAGAATGGTCGTCGGCGAGCCTTGCGATGTGCCGCAACCGTCCCAACCGCCCCAACCGCCCCAACCGCATCGCTCTGGCGCTAACCCCGCCCCCAGACCAGATTTAGTGACGCATATCACACTTCTCCCCCAGCTTACAGACGGGCTGTGATGGCCTGGTTCAAGAAAGAGCGAAAGCCGAGAGCGGCGCAGCGCGAGCGACTGGAGATCCCTCCGGACGCATGGGAGAAGTGTCCCAACTGCGGCCACATGGATCTCAAGGCCAAGTTCCAGAAAGCATTGAGCGTCTGCTCCGAGTGCGGCTATCACTTCCGCTTTACCGCGGAGGAATACGTCGAGCTGCTCTCCGATGAGGGCACCTGGCGTGAGCTGTGGCCCGACCTCACCTCCCTGGATCCGCTCGAGTTCGAGGGCTATCCCGGCCGGATCGAGGCCTCGGAGAAGAAGGCGGGCCGGTCCGATGCGATCTACACCGGGGCCGCCAGGCTCGATGCGCTGCCGCTCCACATCGGCGTGATGAACTTCGCCTTCATGGGTGGATCGATGGGCTCGGTCGTGGGCGAGAAGATCGCCCGGCTCGCCCAGCGCTCGCTCGACAAGCGCGCGCCGCTGGTGATCGTCTGCACTTCGGGCGGCGCTCGCATGCAGGAAGGCGTCTTCTCCCTGATGCAGATGGCGAAGACGTCCGCGTTCATCGCGCAGCTGCGTCCCGCCGCGATCCCGTTCATCACCGTCCTGACCGACCCGACGACCGGCGGTGTCTCGGCATCCTTCGCGATGCAGGGCGATGCGATCCTCGCCGAGCCGGGGGCGGTCATCGGGTTCGCCGGCCAGCGCGTCATCAAGCAGACGATAGGGCAGGACCTCCCGGAGGGATTCCAGACCGCGGAATTCCTGCTCGAGAAAGGCCAGATCGACATGGTGGTCCCGCGCGCCTCCCTGCGCGACACGACTTCGCGGCTCCTCCGCCACATGCTGGGCCAGAAAGCGCTTCCTGTCGCGAGCGTCTCTTGACCCTTGACGATTGCTGAAGGCAGTTCTCGCGAGTACCAGGCCGCGCTCGATTTTCTCTTCCCCAGGACACAGAACTACAGATTCGGGCTGGAACGGACCCAGGCGCTCCTCGACGCCCTGGGACGGCCGGACCGGGTCTTTCCGGTGATTCACATCGGTGGCACGAATGGGAAGGGAAGCGTCTCCACCCTGGTCGCGGAGACGCTGGAGGGCGCCGGATGGAGGACCGGTCTCTACACCTCGCCGCACCTCATCTCCTTCCGCGAGCGCTACCGGGTCAACGGTGTTCCGATCACCGAGCAGGCGGTGGCCTCGTGGGTCCGGTTTCTCCGGCCCTCGATCGAGGAGCATGACGCCACGTTCTTCGAAGTCGGCACCGCGCTCGCGTTCGCCGATTTCGCCGCGCGCGGAGTCGAGATTGCCGTGGTGGAGGTCGGGCTCGGCGGGAGACTCGACAGCACCAACGTGGTCCACCCCGTGGTCTCCGCGGTCAGCCACATCGCTCTCGATCACCAGAAGTATCTCGGCGACACCCTCGAGGAGATCGCGACGGAAAAGGCCTGGATCGCCAAGCCGGGCGCGCCGTTCGTGGTGGGAGAGCCGCGTGCGGACCTGGTCGAGGTGCTTCGGCGGGAAGGCGGGAAGGCGGTGCGATCGATCGATGCCAACGCGATACTCGACCTGCGCGTGGTGCCTCCTGGCGCGCGCTACGAGGGATCGCTCGGGCTCGCGGGTGCGCACCAGAAACGGAACGCCGCGGTGGCGCGCGCGGTGCTCGAGGCGTTGCCGGAACGATACCGTCCCGCTGACACCGACGTCCGCAGCGCCTTTGCCGGGGCGCGGGTGCCGGGACGACTCGACCGCCATGGGCGCTGGCTCTTCGACGTCGCGCACAATCCCGATGGAATGCGGGCGCTGGTGCGCGCCCTGCGCGAGCTCGACATTCCCCGGCCCATCCACGCACTGGTGTCGATCCTGGGCGACAAGGCCTGGCCGGACA
>DATEOL010000456.1:0-11705 GCA_035274025.1 Gemmatimonadales bacterium
ATGACTGAGATCCAAACTCACGATCACGATGTGCTGGTAATCGGTGCCGGCGGTGCCGGCCTGCGCGCCGCCATTGAAGCGGCTGCCGGCGGCGTGTCGGTCGGCCTCGTCTGCAAGTCGCTCCTCGGCAAGGCCCACACCGTGATGGCCGAAGGCGGTGTCGCGGCCGCGCTCGCGAACGTCGACGACCGGGACGGCTGGGAAGTCCACGTCACCGATACGCTTCGCGGCGGCCAGTACGTCAACAACTGGCGCATGGCGGAGCTGCATGCGCAGCAGGCGCCCGACCGGGTGCGCGAGCTCGAGGCGTGGGGCGCGCTGTTCGATCGCACCAAGGATGGCAAGATCCTGCAGCGGAACTTCGGGGGCCATCGCTATCCCCGCCTCGCGCACGTCGGTGACCGCACCGGTCTCGAGATGATCCGGACCCTGCAGGATCACGGGATCCACCAGGGCATCGACGTCCACATGGAGGTCACGGTCGTCAAGCTCTTCACCCGCGAAGGCCGGGTGTGCGGCGCGCTGGGCTACGACCGCGAGCGGGGCCGCTTCCGGATGTTCCGCTGCAAGGCGGTGATCCTCGCGACCGGCGGCATCGGGCGGGCGTTCTCGGTCACCAGCAACAGCTGGGAGTACACCGGGGACGGCCAGTCGCTGGCGTATCATGCGGGCGCGGCGCTGCAGGACATGGAATTCGTGCAGTTCCATCCCACCGGGATGGTGTGGCCGCCGTCGGTGAAGGGCATTCTCGTCACCGAAGGCGTGCGGGGTGAAGGCGGGATCCTGGTGAACAACCAGGGCCGCCGTTTCATG
Organism: Gemmatimonadales bacterium; assembly: GCA_035274025.1. Classification (GTDB taxonomy): domain Bacteria; phylum Gemmatimonadota; class Gemmatimonadetes; order Gemmatimonadales; family GWC2-71-9; genus SZUA-320. Next base: position 814 of record DATEOL010000456.1, read on the forward strand.
TTCGACGACATTCCCGACAACTACAAGGCGCAGACGGCCGACACGCCGGAAGAGGGCTGGCGTTACGTGACGGGCGACAAGAACGCGCGCCGGCCGCCCGAGCTCCTCACCCGCGACCACGTGGCGCGCTGCATCATGCGCGAGGTGAAGGCAGGGCGGGGAAGTCCGCACGGCGGCGTGTTCCTCGACATCGCGTGGATCAAGGAGAAGATACCGAAGGCCGCGGAGCACATCAGGAAGAAGCTGCCGAGCATGTACCACCAGTTCAAGCAGCTGGCGGACATCGATATCACCACGACGCCGATGGAAGTCGGGCCGACCACGCACTACGTCATGGGCGGCGTTCGGGTCGACGGCGACACCCAGATGTCCACGCTACCCGGGCTCTTCGCGGCCGGGGAAGTCGCCGCCGGACTCCACGGCGCCAATCGTCTGGGAGGCAACTCGCTCAGCGACCTTCTGGTGTTCGGCAAGCTCGCGGGGGAGCACGCTGCAACATTCGCCAAGGGAATGTCGAATCTCACGCCGGACCAGGGCGAAGTGAACGAGGCGGCGCGCGCTGCGCTCCAGCCGTTCGACCGGCCGACCGGCGAGAATCCCTACGCGGTGCAGCACGATCTGCAGCAGATGATGCAGGCGCTGGTGGGCATCGTGCGCCAGGAGGACGAGATGGCCAAGGCGCGCGAGGGCCTGAAGAAGCTGCGCGAACGGGCCCGGAAGGTCGGTGCGCCCGGCAATAGAGAGTACAACCCGGGGTGGCACACCGCGCTCGATCTCGACAACCTCCTTACGGTCTCGGAAGCCGTGGTGATCTCGGCGATGGAGCGGAAGGAGAGCCGGGGTGGTCATTTCCGCGACGATCATCCCGACAAGAAGAATGAATTCGCCGAGTTCAATCACGTGGTTCAGAAGGGACCGGACGGGACCATGCGGTTGCGAAGAGAACCGATCGTCGGACGTACGCCGGCGCTTGATGCGCTGGTGGAGAAATACAAGTAAGCCGTGAGACGTGAGCCGTGAGCCGTGAGCCGTGAGACGATGAGACGATGAGACGGCGGCCGAAGGCCGCAAGACCCTGGAGACCTGCGAGACCTGCGAGACAATGACCAACGCGACATTCCAGATTTACCGCGGCGAAGCCGGCAAGGGCGATCTCAAGGAGTACAAGACCGAGGTCGAGGAGGGCATGGTCGTCCTCGACGTCGTCCACAAGATCCAGGCCGAGCAGGCGCCCGACATGGCCGTGCGGTGGAACTGCAAGGCCGGGAAGTGCGGCTCCTGCTCGGCGGAGATCAACGGCAACCCGCGGCTCATGTGCATGACGCGGCTGTCGGAGCTCGACCTGAGCGAGCCGGTCACCGTGGAGCCGATGCAGGCGTTCCCGCATGCCAGGGACCTGGTCACCGACGTGAGCTGGAATTTCCGGGTCAAGAAGAAGATCCGGAAATTCACCCCGCGAAAGCCGGACGCGGCCGACGGAACCTGGCGGATGCAGCAGGAGGACGTGGACCGGGTGCAGGAGTTCCGGAAGTGCATCGAGTGCTTCCTCTGCCAGGATGTGTGTCACGTGCTGCGTGATCATCACCTGCACGAGGAGTTCATCGGTCCGCGCTACCTGGTCTACGCGGCGGCGCTCGAGATGCACCCGCTCGATACCCTCGACCGGCGCGACGAGCTTCGGAAATCGCAGGGCATCGGGTACTGCAACATCACCAAGTGCTGCACCAAGGTGTGCCCCGAGTCGATCACGATCACGGACAACGCGATCATTCCGCTCAAGGAGCGGGTGATGGACCACGCGTTCGACCCGATCGTGAAGCTGGTGGGCCTGATGACCAGGAAAGTCGCGGGGCCGTGAACGGTCGACGGTCGACGGTCGACCAGGAGCGATAATGTTCGAATTGAAACCAATCACGCCATCCGGCATCGCTTCGGCGCTCGAGAAGGCCGAGCGGTATCGCCTGCTCAACGATCCGATGGCGGCGGAGTCGATCTGCCTGGACGTGCTTCAAGTGGAACCGACGAACCAGGAGGCGCTGGTCTCGCTGCTGCTCGCACGCACGGATGTGTTCGCGATGACGCCCGGGGCCGGGGATACCTCCGCCAGGGAAGTGCTGCCCCGCCTCACCAGCGAATACGATCGTGCCTACTACGCCGGGCTCATCAATGAGCGCAGGGGCAAGGCGCTGCTGGCGACGGTGCGGCCGGGAAGCCAGGGCATCGCCTGGGTCTGCCTTCGTGATGCGATGGAGTTCTACGAGAAGGCCGGGAAGTTCAAGCCGGAGGGGAACGACGAGGCGGTGCTGCGCTGGAACACCTGCGCCCGGTTGTTAAACGCGCATCCACACCTGGCTCCAACCGAGGCCGTCGAAACGCCCGTCCTGGACGATTGATCCTTCGCGCGCTGAGCGACGCTCAGGACTAGCCAGATGATGTGAGGGCGCCGCGCTACCGGGAGCAGCAGATTCGGACTCCATCCAACGGTAGCCGCTCCCATGCGACACATCTGCCTGCCACTAGCCATCGCGGCCCTGGCCGCGTGTGACAATACCCCAACCGAATACGCCACCCCGGTCGTCGTCTCTGGCATCAACGCGAAGAACGACGCGCAGGAGAACCAGACCACCCCGCTCAAGGGCGACCAGGAGGTTCCCCCGCGTGAGACCCAGGCGACGGGGAACGCCATCTACCACATCTCCGACGACGGCAACAGCGTCGACTACAAGCTGATCGTCGCGAACATCGACAACGTCATCATGGCGCACATCCATATCGGACCGCCGGGAGTCGCCGGGCCGGTTGCCGTGTGGCTTTATCCCTCGACCACCCCGGGGCCGGCGCCCGCGGGAGGCGGGCCGATCAATGGCGTGATCGTGACCGGTACCTTCACCTCGGCAAACCTGACGGCCGCTTCGGGTGCGTGGGATGGGACTTGGGCTTCGCTGATCGCCGCGATCCGGAGCGGTGGCGCCTACACCAACGTGCACACCGATGACGGCATCGCTCCGCAGAATACCGGTCCGGGAGATTTCTTTCCGGGGGAGATCAGGGGGCAGTTCAAGGGGCAGTAGGACCCATCTGGCGATCGGTCGCCAGATCGCAAGATCTCTCGATCGCTAATTGTTTTGGTCGACCTCTACTTGGCCTGTCCATTTACGGGTCACGATGGCCCAGCTCGTTCCCACGGCGAGGACCAGGCTGAGGGCGATGAGCCCGACGTGCGCCCACGCCTTGGCCCCCGCCGGGCGGAAAACTCCGCGATCAACCAGCAGCCACGCGAGCGTGGCGAAGATGCCGGCCACCAGCAGCGTCCCGCCGCCACCGAGGGAGCGGAACGTGGCCTGGAGCACGATGACCCACCCCGCGACGAGCAGCAGCAGGACCAGCACCTGGAGCGGACCGATCTTGAACGTCCCGTCGAAGACCGGCTGGACGACCCAGTGGTAGAACGATTTTCCCGACGGATTCCAGGTGGCGTAGACCAGCACGAGGGGCATGAGGACCCGCGCCAGCAGCCCTAGCGCGCCACCGCGCGTCGAGCGCACCTTCACCTTGGAAGATTCCATGGCATCATACTATCCCGAATTGCCCTAAAGCCCTAATGCCCTAAAGCCCTGGGGGTTGGGATGAACCGTCGTGAAATGATCGAGGCGGGAGTGGCCACCGTCGGCGCCATCAGCATCCTGCCCGCCCGCCCGTCTGCCCGCCTGCCCGTCCTGGACGAGGTCAGAATAGGCTTCGTCGGTGTCGGCGGTCAGGGTACGACACATGTCGAGAACCTCGTCCGTATTCCCGGCGCGAAAATCACCGCCGTCTGCGACATCGAGGCGTCGCACGCGGAGCGGGCCGCGAAGATCATCACCGACGCGGGCCAGCCGCGTCCCACGCTCTATACCCGCGGTCCCACCGATTTCCAGCGCCTCTGTGAAACCGAACAGCTCGACCTCGTCTTCACGGCGACACCGTGGGAATGGCACGTGCCGGTGTGCGTCGCCGCGATGCGGAACGACAAGCACGCGGCGACCGAGGTCCCCGCCGCGTACACACTGGAAGACTGCTGGCAGCTGGTCGAGGAAGCCGAGAAGTACCGGAAGCACTGCGTGATGATGGAGAACTGCAACTACGACCGTCCCGAGCTGCTCGCCCTCAACCTCGTGCGCCAGGGCCTGCTCGGCGAGATCCTGCACGCCGAGGGCGGGTACCTGCACGATCTGAGAGCGATCAAGTTCGCTCATGAAGGAGAGGGACTCTGGCGCCGGGCCCACGCGACGAAGCGCAACGGCAATCTCTATCCGACCCACGGGCTCGGCCCGGTGGCCAATTGCCTCAACATCAACCGGGGCGACGCGTTCGGCTATCTCGTCTCGATGAGCGGACCGTCCCGCGGATTGCAGGAATGGGCCCGCGAGCATTTCGCCGAGGGCGCAGCGGAGCGCGCCGAGAGGTATGTGCTGGGTGACGTGAACACCAGTCTCATCAAGACCGCGCAAGGCAAGACCATTACCGTCGTCCACGACACCAACCTCCCCCGACCTTACAGCCGAATCCACATGGTGCAGGGCACGAGGGGAATCTTTCAGGGCTATCCCGACCGGGTCTACATCGAGGGAAGGGGCGAGGAGCACAAGTGGCAGCAGGCCTCCGACCTGTACGCCGAGTTCGAGCATCCGCTCTGGAAGTTCGACCAGGCGCGCAATTCGACGACCGGTCACGGCGGAATGGATTTCCTGGAGGACTGGCGGTTGATCAAGTGCTTGCGGGAGGGCACGCCGACCGACATGAACGTCTACGACGCGGCGGCCCTCTCCGCGGTGGGGCCGTTGAGCGAGTGGTCGGTCGCGAACGGCAGCAAGCCGATCGAGTTCCCGGATTTCACGCGAGGGGGATGGAAGACCGCGGAACCGTGGCCGATCGTGACTGCGTAGGGGTCGGGCAATGCCCGACCCGGGCCGGGCATGGCCCGGCCCCTACGATTCTCCCATGATCTTGATGATCACCCGCTTCTTGCGCTGCCCGTCCCACTCTCCGTAGAACACCCGCTGCCAGGGTCCGAAGTCAAGCTTGCCCGCGGTCACCGGGACGATCACCTCGTGCCCGATCGTGAGGCTCCGGAGGTGAGCGGCCGCGTTGTCTTCTCCGGTGTCGTTGTGCTTGTACCGCTCCGGACTCCAGGGTGCGATCGTGCCCTCGAGCCAGTGCAGGATGTCATGCCAGAGTCCCGATTCGTGGTCGTTGACGAACACCGAGGCGCTGATGTGCATTGCCGAGACCAGCGCGAATCCTTCGCGGATACCGCTCTTCCGGAGCTCCGCTTCGACCTCGTCGGTGATGTCGATGATCTCCTGGCGTCGTTTGGTCTCGAACCAGAGATAGTGGGTGTGGGATGGCATGTCGCTCCCCCGGAGCCGTCGTGGGGGCCGGGCATTGCCCGGCCCGAGTCGGGCAATGCCCGACCCCTAGAGTCTGAACAGGTAACTCGCCTTGAGAAAGAACCCGTCCGCTGTCCGCTGCAGGTTGCTGAACTTGAAGCGTCCGGTATCGAGGTAGCTCCCGCCGTACCCCGCGAACAATACCGTCCCCGGTGAAGGTTGGAACGACAGCAGGAAGTCCGCCCGCATCCCGTTGTCCTCGAAAGCTTCCGCCGGACCCCGCTTGTAAATCCCATCCGCAGGATCGTACAGCAGGATCGGGCTGTTGGTTCGCCCGTCGTCACGCAGGTCGTCCTGGTCCGTGGTGCGATACTCCCCGACCAGTCGCGCGAAGAGCGCTCGCGTCACCTGGTACTCCAGCTTGACGCGCGGGATGTGGGTGACCGACACCAGGCTGTTGTCGGTGCGCCGCTGGTACCAGGTGAGGACGTAAGTCCCTTCCATCCGGATCTGGCTGGTGGGACGGAACAGGATCCGCGAATCCATAAAGAGGATGTTTGCGGCGCTCCACTCGAAGTAATTCACGTCGCGGCCTGCGGTCGTATTCAGCACCGCTGAAAACGGACCGACCCACGGCGTCGCGAGCGTCGCCGCGAGGCCCATGTTCCGCATGGTACCGGCGCCCGGGTACGGCGCGATGGTATCGACCACGCCGCTCGGACCGCTCTGCTCGATGGCGTATCCCTCATACAACCGGTCGTCGTAGCCAAAGTTCTCGAACCAGCTGAACAGGTTCAGTCCCCAGCCACCCTTGAACTGCACGTCGCCGGTGATAAAGAACTGCTTGTCCTGGGGATCCTCGCCGCCGGTGAACTGGTCGTACTGCCAGCGGGCATTGAAGCGGATCGCGCCGGTCGCTCGCGCAATGAACGCATCCGGCTTGCCGTAGACGGTCCAGGAGGGACTGGCGCTGATCGAGACCGCGTCGGGCTGACCGATGAAGCCCGCCGCGGCGACGAACTCGTCGCTCACGCCATCGAAGTTGGCCTGGAACCCGAAGTGCTTGCCCGCGCGCCGCACGTCCAGCTCCCAGAGCGGGGCGATTTCCGTGACACCACTCCTCGTCGTCACGCTTCCTACCGTCTGGGCCGAGAGGGCCACGCCACTCTTGAAGACGACGCGGGTGTCGAGTCCGCCCAGCGTGCTCTGGAAGTCGGGTTCGACCCGCGACGTAAACACCGCCCCCGCGCGCGACCCGCCGCCCATATCGCGCTGGGCCCGCGCGATCGCGAAGAAGGGATTGTCCTCGCCGCTGCGGGAGACTTCCTGGCCGTCGAGCGCGAACATCGTCGCCACCGTCGTTCCCGACACCTTGCCGGTGAGCTTGGCCGCGGTGACTGGCGCCGCGATCCGGCGCGAATAGATCAGCTGGTTCGGGGTCTGGAACTGCTCGATGCCCTCGAGGAAGAAGGGGCGCTTTTCCGGAAAGAAGAGCGCGCGGCGCGGATCGGTGACGATCTGGCTCGCGTCCGCCTCCACCTCGGCGAAGTCGGGATTGATGGTGCCGTTAAGTGTGAGGTTCGGGGTGATGCCCCACCGCACGTTGCCGCCGAACTCGGCCTGCTGGTCGTAGTCCCACTCGGTGTCGACCGGACCTCCGGTCGAGCGACCGGTGACCACCGGGTTCACGTCCATCACCAGGCCGCGTCGCATCCCGGTGAGCCCCTGCAATGTTCCCGACTGGCCGAGGAAGCTCGCGGCCGCGCGCTGCGCCGGCACCCAGGAGTCCTCATGTCCGGTCGCCTGCACCCGCCGCAGCACGTGCAGTCCCCAGTCCTGCGTCTCGGCCGACTGGTATCTCAGGGTCTTGAAGGGGATGCGGACCTCGATCTCGTACCCCTCCTCGGTGATCCGCCCGCGCGACATATATACGAAATCGGGGCTGAGATCCGTCCCCTCGCGGCCGCCGTTAGCTCGCCCCTGCTCGGCCAGAGTGCCGTCCTGCTGCACGCCGAGGGGGTTCACGCCGAAGACGAGGGCCTGGTGCCCGTCGTTGTAGGTCCCGATGTAGAACTCGATCCGGTCTTCCTGGGCCAGCTGGTCGCGATTGGCGAGGGTCGCCCGGACGGATCCGGGGCGGGCCTTGGCCCGCACGCCGAAGTGGAGCGCGGTCGGGGAGTACCAGACCAGGATTTCGGTGTCCTGCTCCGATGGCCGTCCGTCGGCGGGGGAGTACTGGGAGAAGCCGGTCAGCCGCCCCGCCCGCTGCCACGGCGCCTCGTTGAGGGTGCCGTCGATTTCGACTTCCTGTTCGATCCGGGGGATGGCAACACGGATCTGCCCTGCAGAGCCTGAATAGCTTTGAGACAAGGTATCTACACCGGCGATTGCGCCGGCAATGACTAAACCGAGCATGGAGCTCCGAAATCCGGGGGTATGGAAGCCTTACGGCTTGGGCTATCAGATTGTTTGAGGGTGCACGGGCCGAATCGGGTTTCGACAATCGATTCGGCCCACGCACCATCCACCCTCACACATCCGGCTACATTTCCGCCTCAATGTCCGCAAAAGATATAGAGTGCCGCTCACTCTGACTTTGGCACTCGCCCTTGTGGCGGGTGCCGATACGCTCGGGGTCGAGTATCGAGGCACGGACGGCAACACGCGGGTGACGATCCCGCGGATCGAGACGTCCATTCACGTGGACGGCATTCTCGATGAGCCGGTCTGGCGCCAGGCCGCGCGACTCACCGGCTTCTCCCAGTACACCCCCGACGATGGCAGGCCCGCCGCGTATGACACCGAGGTCCTGGTGTGGTACGCACCGGGCGCGATCCATTTCGGGATTCACGCCAAGGCGCCGCCCGGCTCGGTGAAGGCGACGCTCGGCGATCGCGACAAGCTCACCGGCGACGACCTGGTCGAGATTTTTCTCGATACTTACAACGACGGGCGACAGGCGCTGGTATTCGGCGTGAATCCGCTCGGCGTGCAGAGCGACGGCGCGCTCTCGGAGGGGACCCGCCGGACCACCGACGCGGTGGGCGGTCGGGAGGCGACCGACCTGAGCCCGGACTACGTGTATACCTCGAAGGGACGGGTGACGGACGACGGGTACGACGTCGAGATCCGAGTTCCGTTCAAGACCCTGAAGTACCAGGGCGGTGATGTGCAGGACTGGCGCATCAACGTGGTGCGCCGAGTCATGGCGACCGGACACGAGTATTCCTGGATTGCCGCGCGGCGTGCGGCGCCGACATTCCTGGGCCAGTCGGGAACATTGCAGGGAATGAGCGGACTCAGGCGCGGCCTCGTGCTCGACCTCAATCCCTTCGTCGTCGCGCGCGCCACCGGCGCACCACAGAATCCCGGCTGGGACTACTCGAACGAAGTCGAGCCGGGGGCGAATGTGCGGTGGGGTGTCACGCCCAACCTCACGCTCAATGGCACGGTCAATCCCGACTTTTCGCAGGTGGAATCGGACGCGAGCCAGGTCGTCACCGACCCGAGGCAGGCGACATTCTTCCCTGAGAAGCGGCCCTTCTTCCTCGATGGCATCGAGCAGTTCACCACCCCCAACAACCTGATCTACACGCGACGGATCGTCGCGCCGGTGGCTTCAGCCAAACTGGCCGGGAAGGCGGGAGGGACGAACGTGGCGGTACTCCTTGCCGCGGACGACCAGGCGCTCTCGGCCGACGGCGAGCACACGCCGTTTTTCGCCGTAGCCCGATTCCAGCGCGATCTCGGCAGGAACTCGCGTGCGGCCCTCATCTACACCGACCGCACCGAGAGCGCAGTCAGTAATCGCGTCATCGGCGGTGATGCGCGTTTCGTGTTCGGGACCATCACGCTGCTGGGACAGCTCGCCGGAAGCGCCACCAAGCCCGATGGCGGGGAGACCACCTGGGCCCCGCTCTGGCAGGTGGACCTGCAGCGGAGCGCCCGGAAGTTCGCCTTCAACTACACCTTCTCGGGGATCAGCGACGAGTTCAACGCCGGGGCCGGATTCATCTCCCGTCGAGGCATCGTGCAGCTCGGCTTCAACCACGCGTACAGTTTCTATGGAAAGCCGGGATCGACCATCGAGCGGGCCACCGCGACGTTCAACCTTCGCGGCCGCTGGGCCTACCAGGACTTCATCGACGGCAACTTCATCCAGGACCGGCAGATGTTCCTGGGTGGCAACTTCCGGCTTCGGGGCGGCTGGAACCTCTCGGGCACGTTGATCCGGGAGAAATTCGGCTACGACCCGAACATCTATCGCGACTACGCAGTGGAGCGATACGAGAACGGTGCGATCGTCGACACGCTGATTCCGTATGGGCCGAAGGAAGGGATCAACAACAAGGACCTGAGCCTCACGGTCGAGTCGCCCCGGGTGGGGCCGCTGTCCTTCCGCGTGAACTACATCTTCGGCCACGACGACAATTTCTTCGAATGGTCGCCGGCGGCGGTTCGCATCGTGAATGGCACCATGCAGCTCCGGCCGACGTCGCAGCTCCGGCTCGACGGCAGCTACATCCAGCAGTGGTACCAGCGGCTCTCCGACGAGACAGTGGTTGGTGTCACCCACATCCCCCGGCTCAAGCTCGAGTACCAGGTCACCCGCGCGATCTTCGTTCGGGTGGTGGGCGAGTACGTTTCGCAGCAGCGCGACTCGTTACGCGACGACGCGCGCACCAACGATCCGATCCTGATCCGCGACCCGAACGACGGCATCTACAAGCGGTCCCTCGCGCTGGCTCGTGAATCGAATTCCATGAGAGCCGATTGGTTGTTTTCCTATCAGCCGGTACCTGGGACGGTGTTCTTCTTCGGATATGGCGGGTCGTACACCGAGGTGAATCGATTCAAGTTCGACGGCGTGGATCGATTGAATGACGGATTTTTTCTCAAGGGGTCGTACTTGTTTCGCCTGTAGTGAGGAGAAGGGGTGATAAGGTTGTCATCCCGAGCCGCAGGCGAGGGACCTCGCATCGGAGCAGCCGAGGTAGCACCGTCACTGCAGAAGGGTATCGGACCGTCGTCGAATGATGACTGCATAGAGAAGAATGTTGATTCCGACAACAACTACGCCGAGCGCGACCTGGACACCCCGCGAAAGGCCTTCGGGATAGATGATCGCCGTGATGTAGTGCTCGATGAACCCTCCTTCGTACCCTGCCTGTCCCCCTAACCTCCTGAAATGATTCTCCAGCGGCGTTAGCGGACAGATCCGTCCCGAGAACTCGATCCAGCTGCCCCAGATCGCCGCGGGCAGGTGCAGCCAGGCGAGCTTCGGCCGCCGGATCACCAGCAGACCGCCGAAGATCACGAACAGCACGAACGCGAAGTGCACCACCAGAACCAGATCGGCGAGCCAGCGATACGTCATCCGCTACCCTCGCGGGCGCGGGATCGGGATATTGATCACGAGGCAAATATATTTGGACCAGGAAGAAACCATGTCGATTCGTGCCATCAAGCGCATCAGTGAAGCCCAGCCTGCCGTCGAGGGAGCGGGCGTGAAGCTCCATCGGG
>DATEOL010000457.1:0-12825 GCA_035274025.1 Gemmatimonadales bacterium
TCGTAATTGAACCGTTGCTCGTTTCAGGCGGTCAGGTCGGGACGGTTCAGATTGTTCCCTCGCATGTGCGAGCCTCGCCAGTCTGGCGTAATCCGGACTGCTTTGGGTGAACAGCACACCGTTTGAGTTCAACTGCTTGTACCCGACTGGTGTGCTGTCACAAGAATTCGGATTGTGCCAGTTTGGAGATTACCGGGCATGTCGAGGAGGTCTCGGTGACAATCCGGTAAATCTGTGTGAATCTGTGGACGGCTGTATCGGTGCTGGCCTTGGGGTGGGGCTGGCCAGGGTAGACTCACTCCGCTATCACTCCAGTGCGCTGAATCCCCAGCCTGCAGATCCGCTGCAGCAGTTCTGTGTAGCTCATCCCCGCGTGCTTCGCCGATCGAGCGAACTCTTCCTTCTCGGCGATTTCAGGATTTGGGTTCGCCTCGAGGAAGTACAACTCACCAACACCCGTCAGCCTGAAATCCAGCCGCGCATATCCATCCAGCTCGATCGTGCGATAAATCCGTTTGCAGACCTTCGGGAGCGCGGCCATGACGGCGGGAGGCAGGTCTTTCGCGGGGCCTTCGGTGATTCCCCATTTCTCCTGGTAGTCGAGGTCGTGCTTCACCCGGGCGGTCGCGATCGCGTTCGCGGCCTCCTGCATGGTGCCGAAGCTGAGCTCCCAGGGCGGCAGCACGGTGAGGCGGTCGTTGCCGAGCACGCCCACGTAGATCTCGCGTCCCTCGACGTACTGCTCCACCAGCGCATCGGTGCCGAGCCGCTCGTGCACGAACCCGACCCGCTCGATCAGCTTCTCGTCGGAATCCACCACCGAGGCCTGCGCGATGCCGACCGAAGCATGCTCGGTGGCACTCTTCACGATGAGCGGGAAGGAGAGCTTGGCCGAGCGGCGCACCGCCTTGCCGCGCGACATCACGGCAAACGCCGGTGTCCGGATGCGATGAAACGCCACCAGCTTCTTCGCCAGCGCCTTGCCCCGTGCGATGATGAGTCCCCGCGGATTGCAGCCGGTGTACGGAATGCGCAGCAGCTCCAGGTAGCTCGCGACGTTCTGGTCGTACGTCGTGTCGGAGTGGAATTCCTCCAGCAGGTTGAACACGACGTCGGGCTTGAAGTTCTCCACCGCCTCGCGGATCGGCTGCAGCTCGTGCTGCACGCCCAGCGGCTGGACCTCGTGTCCCGCCTTCCGCAGCGTCGACACGACGTCGAATTCGGTCTTCCAGACGTTGATCGCTTTTTCCTCGTGCCCCGCCAGCGAGTCGGGTGGCACCAGCTGGGGGTGCATCAGGGCCAGGATGCGAAGCGGCTTCACAGCGGGATCCAGGTCCGCCGCGCGCGGCTGTACAGCGAGTGCATCGTCTGCACGGTCAGGAGCACCGCGAAGTCGCTGCGCAGCTGTCGCTCGGTGCCGACCGCCCGGAGCTTGAGCTCGCGGCAGCGGCCGATCATCTCGCCCAGCACCTGGTCGAGCGTGAGCTGGTATTCACCGGTCCACCGCGCCACCATGCGGCGGATCTTGCGCCGGTTCTTCCGGAGGAAGGTGGACGCGGCCGGCGCGTTGCGATGCTCCGGCAGGTCGCTGAAGAGGCGGCGGAGATCACGATCGTAGATGTCAGGATAGTCGATCGTGTAGAGCTGGCGCCTGCTTTCGTAGTGCTGGCCCAGCGTCTTGGACAGCGACCGCAGGGGGTCGAGCCGGGAGCGGCTCTTGAGGAGCGGCGTCGACTGGCCGACCTCGGCCATCAGCTCGTCCACGTACTCCAGCTTCTTGAGCGCGGGCCATTCCGCATAGCGTCGCTTCCAGTCGCTCCGGGGACGGAGCCAGACGGCGAACGTTTCCGCGAAATCCTCGTCGGGATGCGCCTGGGCGTACCAGAGCCGGAGGTGCTGGACGTAACGCCGGCTGGAGGGGTTGGGCCGGTACCAGCGGGGGTAGCGGGTGGACGAACGGCCGAAGAGCGACTGCCAGCGCCGCCGCCGGTGCAGCTGCCAGGCGTGCTGGATCGCGTGACCAGCCTCGTGCCGCATGATGCGCATGCACTCGGTGAGGGTGCCGCCCTCGACATCGAGGATCTGGCTTCGCTCCAGCCGCATCAGCCGGGGATGCGCGAGATAGAAGGGAATCGCGAAGCCGGGCGCGGTGTCGGGCGCGAACCATTCGTCGGAAAGCCAGACGTGGGGGCGCAGCCTGATGCCCTTCGCCTCCAGCTCCTCGTAGAGCCGCTGGACGCAGTCCTCCAGCCAGGTCCCCTCGATCGAGAGACCCAGGCGGGATATGCGGACCTGCAGCAGGCGATGAAGGGGCCACCGCGCCCACGTTGTCCGGCGTGGCATGCCCGAATATCCGGCAGCACCGGAATGGCGGGCAAGGGGACGCCAGCAATACCTTCATTCCCCAACCTTGCTCATCGGAGCGCGACGTGTCGTATCGAGTGTTCTGCGGACTGATCGCCGTGCTGTCCGTCGGTCCGTCGGTCCGTCGGTCCGTCGGTCAGACGACGACGGTCGAGGTCCGCCCCGGCCGTGCCACCGTCATCGCCGGCTCCCGCCTCCAGCTGTCGGCGGTTCCACGCGATGCGGCGGGCAAGGAAGTCACCGGCAAGACGGTCACGTGGTTTGCCGTTCCCTTCGACGTGGCCAGCATCGACGCCAACGGCAACCTTCTGGCTCTCCGCCAGGGCCGGGCGCAAGTGTTCGCGGTCGCCGAGGGCAAGAGCGGGATTGCCGTCGTCGAGGTCGAACCCAAGGACGTCGCGTCGGTCGACCTCGCGCCGGCACAACCGGAGATTCCCGTCGGGGGCACCACGGTGATGAACGCGCTGGCGCGCACCGAGGACAAGGAACCGCTCTCCACCGCAGTCTTCACCTACCGCTCCAGCGACGAGCGGGTCGCGACCGTCGACCAGGCGGGGGTGGTGACCGGGAAGCGCGAGGGCTCGGTGATCGTCGTGGCCACCACCGGTCCCGCGCGCGCGGAGGCGAAGGTGAACGTGGTGCCGAACCGCGTCGCGCGTATCGCGGTGACCGGTCCTTCGCAGGGCCGCACCGGTGACGTGATCAGGCTCCGCATCACCGCGGAGGACAAACGCGGCTTGCCGGTCAACAGCGCGCCGGTACGCTGGAGCGTGTCCGGCAGCGGCGCGTCGATCGATCCCGATGGGGGATTCGTTGCCGACCAGCCGGGGACCTACCTGGTCACCGCCTCCTCCGGCGATGTGGCCGGGAACTACTCGATCAAGGTCGCGAAGCGGGTGCAGACCCGGAAACTGGAGCAGGTCAGTCACGTAGGGTTCGGTGACCTTCAGGCGGCGGAAGCGTGGGCCGTTGGCGATGTGGCATACGTGTCCACCATCGCGGACCGGATCTACAGCTTCGACATCCGGGACCCGGCCAGTCCGCGCAAGGTCGATTCCCTCGTAGTCGACGCGCGAACCGTCAATGACGTCTCGACCACGCCCGACGGCCGGATCGGCGTGCTGACGCGCGAGGGCGCCTCATCGCGCAAGAACGGCCTGGTCTTCCTCGATCTGTCCGAGCCGCTGCACCCGAAGGTGCTGTCGGAGTTCACCGAGACCCTGACCGGGGGCGTCCACTCCGCGTACATCGACGGGCACTACGTCTACGCCACCGACGACGCGACCGGCGCGCTCCGGATCATCAGCTTCGAGAACCCGCGGGCACCGAAGGAAGTGTCGAGCTGGGCCGTGCCCGAGGCGAACCTCGGAACGCGGCCCCAGGCGAGCGGAGGGACGAGTGCCGCGGGCCGGACCCTCCACGACGTGCAGGTGAAGGACGGTCTGGCGTATCTCGCCTACTGGCGGCACGGACTGATCATTCTCGACGTCGGGAACGGGATGAAGGGCGGCAGTCCTGATAAACCGCAGCTCGTGAGCCAGCTGGTGTACAACGTGGCGGACTACTATCCCCCCGACATGATCGCGGGGACGCACGCGGTCTTCCGTTACAAGAACTACGTCTTCCTGGGTGACGAGGTCTTCCCCGCGGTCTTCAACCTGTCGAGCCGGGCGCGCATCCATGCCCTGGGCCGGGTGCACGTCGTGGACGTCAGCGATATCGAGCACCCGCGCAAAGTGGCGGAATACAATGTGCCCGACATGGGCAGCCACAACATGTGGGTCGAGGACGACGTGATGTACATCGGCTATTACGAAGGGGGACTCCGGGCGCTCGACGTGAGCGGCGAGCTGCGCGGCGACCTGATGGCGCAGGGGCGTGAAATCGGGGTGGTGTGGACCGGCTCACCGGATGGGTACCGGCCGAACCTGCCGATGGCGTGGGGCGCGCAGCCGCACAAGGGAATGGTCTACGTGTCGGACATCAACAGCGGCCTCTGGGTCGCGAAACTCACTGAGGCACCTCGGCCATGAAGCGGCGGGACGGCGGGAAGGCGGAAGGGCGGAGTGTCGTCGCGCGCAGGGCCTTGCTGGTCGTGGGGCTTGCTTCAGCCCTTCCGCCGTTCCGCCTTTCCGCCCAGTCGCAGCAGGACGTCATGAGGATGACGATTGCGCCTGTCGCTCCTGGAATTCACGTCATCTCCGGCTTCGCCAACGGCAACATCCTCGTCATCGAGGGGCCGATGGACCTGCTCCTCGTCGACGCGCAGTCGGGCAAGCGCGTCGCCCTCGCGGACTCCGCGCTCCGCACCGTCACCAAGAAGCCGGTCCGCCAGGTGGTCTTCACCCACTACCACGAGGACCACACCCAGGGGATGTCGTACTGGAAGGCGAAGGGCGCGTTTGCCGTCGCGCACCAGACCGTGGCGATCGAGATGCGGAAGGACACCACCATCACCGACCGCGACTGGCACCGCACGCCCGCCGCGCCCGACGCGATGCCCACCCTCGAGTTCCGCGACAGCATGATGCTCGACGTCAGCGGGAGCCGGGTCTGGCTCCACCACCCCCAGCCCGCCCACACCAACGGCGACGCGATCGTCATCGTTCCCTGGGCCAACGTGATCCACACCGGCGATATCGTGGAGCCGGGAGCGCCGCCCTTCATCGACTACTGGACCGGCGGAAGCGTCAACGGGATGATCGCCGCGTCGCAGTGGATCCTGAGCCGCGCCAATGATTCGACCCGGATCGTGCCGGGCCACGGGCCGGTCATCGACAAGGCCACGGTCGCCCGCCACATCGCGATGCTCACCGCGGTGCGTGACCGGGTGCGGATGGCCTATGCCGAAGGCAAGACCGAGGAGCAGACCATCGCGCTCTCGCCCGCCAAGGAGTGGGAGGACCTCCTTGGTGGCCCGCGCGGCGCCGCGATCTTCGTGAAGCAGGTCTACTACGGAGAGAAGCGCGCCAAAAAACAGTGAGCAGTGAGCAGTGAGCGGTGAGCAGTTACTGCTTACTGCTTACTGCTCACTGCTCACTGCTCACTGCTTACTGCTCACTCAGTACCGGAAGCCGTACTTCACCTTCACCAGCAGCTCGTTGTCGTCGTAGCGCCACTCACCGGTGGCACGGTCGAGATTGTGGTTGTAAACCACGAAGAGATCGCCCAGTGGGTGGAAGGTCCAGCGGAACCTCGTGTTCGTGCCCAGGCTGTGGGTCTCGGTGTCGTACTGGAGGAAGGTCGAGAAGTCGAGGTCGGGTGAGAGTCCGATGCGGGCGCGGAAAGCGACCAGGTCGGCGTTGAAGTCACCCGCGGGCAGCGTGCCGCGATTGAGCTCGCCCTCGAGCGTGAGTGCCACGGTCGGTATCGGGCGAACCAGCATGGTGGCCCGGACCGTGTGCAGCGTCCCGTCGTAGAAGCCGCCGAATCCATAGCTCACCTCGGCGCCGATCGCGCGCTTCGCAGCCGTCTCCACCTCGATCTCGGTGCGGACCCAACCGTATTCACCCGGCAGGATCGTCACGCCGTCGCTCACCTCGAAGGGCTCATCCAGTCGCTCGCCCTGCGGGGCGATGTCGAGGGTGATCTCGTCGCCGCTTCGGAAGACCACATTGGGGGTGAAGCTGAGGTTCCAGCTCTCCCACTCAGCCGAGAGATCGGTCACGATCGTGGTGTAGCCACCAAACGAAAAGTCATTGATTGGTCCGCCGGCCGGGCGGAACCGCCGGGTCGCGCCGGTGAGGAGCTGCTGCACTCCGGTGCGTGGCGCGAACCCCAGCGAGGGCTGGAACCCGTCGCCGATCCACTTATACAGGAAGAGCGCGTCCCAGTCGTCGTTCGGATAGTCGATCTTGAAGCCCGCCGCGCCGCGCTTTCCCGCGAGGCCCTCGTGGTCGGTCGCGACGCCCCACACCCCGACCAGGAAGTTCTTGTCGCCGCCCAGTCGCGAAGTCTGGAAAGTGAAGTCGGCGCCGGCGGTCCACGCGTTGGCGTTTCCGGCGGGGTCGCCGAAGGTGGCGATGGCGCCGACCGACGACTCCTGCAGGATGTTCTGTTTCACCCGCACCGCGCCCATGGTCTGGTCGGTGACACCCACCTCTTCCTCGTCACCGGTCCGGGTGATGAGGGCGCCGAGGTTGGTGTTGCCGGCGCGACCACTCAGCTTGGCGCCGGCGAGCAGCGGAACCTCTTTCCCTTCGAAGAGTCCGATCCTCCGGCTGAAGAATGGGATCACGTCCTCCGCCGCGGAGAGCCCGAAGTCGAAGATGTCCGCGCTTTCGAGGAAGAAATCGCGCTTCTCCGGAAAGAAGAGCGGGAAGCGCGTCAGGTTGGTGCGCCGGGTGTCGACTTCGGTCTCCGCGAAATCGGTGTTGACGGTGAGCGCCCCGAGGAGGTTCGCCGCCACCCGCTTGGTCACGTCGAGGCTGGGATGGAAGACGCCTTCGACGTCGGTGGTCGCGCTGTTTCGCGCCCCGGTGGTGACCGAGGGACGCACGGTGAGGCCGAGGCCGGTCTGGAAGGCTGGCAGGTTGTCGAGCAGGCCGGCGCGACTGGTCTGGCCCAGCTCCCAGTCCCGTCGCGCGCCCGACCAGCGTGACGTCTCGAGCAGCCGTTCCACCCGACGCTCGATGTTGAAACCCCAGGCGGTGAGGCCGGGCTTGAAGATCAGGCTCTTGAGCGGAATGCGGATCTCGGTGGACCACCCGGACGGGGTGCGGGCGACCTTGGCCTCCCACGCCGCATCCCAGTTGCTGTTCTCCTCCTCGCCCTGGTCGGTGATCAATGCATCGTAGCGGGCGCCCCCCGCACCGACCGCGAAGACATATCCGGAGCGGCCGTCGAGGAAGGTGTCGAGTACGAGGCGGACATGATCCTCGCTGTCGAGATCGGCATCGCGCTGCCTCGAGTACGCGGTCATCGCGCCGGGATCGGGATCGTCGGCGCGAACGCCGATCACCAGCTCGTGCTCGTTCACCAGGACCTGGATCACGGTGCGTCCCGCCGTCGGGGCTCCCTCGCGGGGCTCGACCTGGGTCAGGTCCGTGATGGAGTCGGCGGTGCGCCAGGACGGCTCATCGAGCCGACCATCCAGGCGGATGAGCGTGGTGAGCGGCGTCGCCCGCAGGACCGGACGGTCCTGGGCCTTGAGCGTCGAGCCCAGCAGCAGCAGCGCGAGCAGAGATTTCACGGGACGAAGGTAGTGGGTCAGTTTGGATTGTTACACGTGATGGGTGAGGGTGCGTCCTCGAAAAAGCTATCCGCATAAGTCAATGCGGCCCGGAAAGATCAGCTCGACCCGCGAACCACTTATGCGGATGGCTTTTTCAGGGACGCACCCTCACCCATCACGTGTAACAATCCATACTGACCCACTACCCCGAGCCTAGTATCCGCTGGACAGGAAGACGGTCAGGCTCCCGACCCGCTGGGTCTCGTTCGGTCGCTCCGCGTACCTGGAGACCTGCCGATACAGCTGGTACCCCGCCCCGGCCGACAAACTCCAGCGTAGCGGGAGGCGTACCTCGGCATTGGCCAGCTGGACCAGCTTCGACTCCGACGCTCCGTTGAGCGTCGGTCCCCAGTAGGCCCGCCCGCTGACCGAGAGGAACCGGCGCCCGCGGTACTCCAGACCCGCCCCGGCACGGGCACCAACGCCGGCCCCGTAGTCGTAGCGGCGGCCGGTGAGCGGCTTGCCATACGGATCGCGAACGGCGAGGATCGGCACCGCCTCCGCGCTGACATCGGTCGCCAGCCGCAGGGCGCCGCTGAGCGCGGCTCGCGACATCAATCCCACGCCAAAACTCTGCTCAGCGAATTCCACCACGCCGTCACGCCGATAATCAAAGTCCATGAAGATGCCGCCCACGCGTTCCCTCACGCCGCCATCATCGCCGAAGGCCGACAGCATGCCACGCACCCTCAGCGTCCCCAGCCCGTCGGGACTCGAGGTCATCAGCTCCATGCTGCCGCTGAACCAGGAGAACGGGCCCCGCGAGCCCTTCGCAAAGGGATCGCCGTAGTCGAGGGCAAACGACAGCACCGGCGTCCCCATCGTTGCGCCATCCGAAGGCCGGAACTCGCGGACGCCGAACGCAGTGCCACCGCGCACCGCCTCGGGACGGTGCAGCGGCGGATTCTGCCGTCGCGACCAGCTCTGTCCGCGCGACAGGCGGTTGAGGCCGAGTCCGGGGTTGGTGATGAAGACGGCAAGCTCGCGCCAGAGCCGGTCGAGTCCAGTCGACTCCTCGTCGAGCATGATCATGGAGAGGCGCTGCAGCGGCTCGCCGATCGCCACGCCGCCGAGGGTGGTCGAGAGCAGGTCGTTGGTGGAGGGCGGCTTCGCCTCGCCGAAGAGCTCCCACATCAGGCTTCCGGTGAGTGCCATCGGTGCGGCGCCCCAGAACGAGAGCCCGTTGGCACGCGCGGAATTGAAATATGCGCTTCCTGCCCACGGATGCTCGATGTGATTCACCCGGATGTCATTGGGGTCCCACGACCAGCCGCCCTGGATATTCTGCCACCAGCTATGGGGACTGGGGGAGACGATGTCACGCGCAATCGTGTTGATGCCGGCCGAGATCGCATTGATGAACGTGATTTCGACCAGGGTCCGCGCGACCGCCGGCTTGCCCGGCGTCCACGGCTTCAAGCCGGATGGGGTCGCGGCGGATCTTGCCGTGCTGTCGATGCCGGTTGGGACCTGCTGGGCGCGCAACGTCCCGGTCATCTGACCCGTCAGCAGAAGCGCGACGAGGACTCGCTCGGGACCCTTCACGGCCCACTCACCCCGGCCGCGGTGCGGGTGACGCGGAACCGATCGGGAGGTGCCCATTGCGGACGCGGAGGCCACCCGCCTTTCCAGCCTTCCAGGACCCAGAGCCGTCGGTTCCCGACTTCATCGTCGCGCCACCGCATCGCGACACGCTCGCCCCGGCGAACCGCATGAAAATACGGTCCCAGCGCGGCGATCGGCACGGGAGTCTCGGGTGTGTCGTCGAGGATCAGGACGAGCCTGTCGCCCGGAGACGCGAGACTGTTGAAGCCGGGCCAGAGATCGTACTGGTTTCGCCGGCCACCGATGTTCACCGCGAAGGCCCGGATTCCCTGATCGTAGAACGAGAGCAGCGCGGCATCCTGATAGCGATTGCCGGCGACCCAGGTGCGGGCAGTCGATGATCGCGACAGGTCAGTACGCGTGCGCTCTACCGCCATGGCGACTGCGTCCCACCCCGCTGACCGGCGAATCGGGTCACGCGACGGCCGAATCGGCAGGATCGGGACAATCGCGTGGACGCAAATGAGGAGCGACATCGCGGCGCCCACCACGACGCCGGCCCGCGTCCACCGCACCGCTCGGACACTCCATGGCAGCGTCGCGATCAGGATGATGGCTGGCCCGTAGGCCGGCGCTGGCCAGTTGGGCTCGACTCGCTGCCGCAGGGCCGAGTACGCGAAGAACAGGACCGTGACGGTCGCCACCACGGCCAGAAGGCGTTGCGCACCGGTCGCGCGCCGCGTGAGTCCCCGCGCCGTCGCCAGAACGAAGAGCACGAAGAGGATCGGTGACGCGAGTCCCATCATCGCGCCGAGATAATCAGCCTCGCGCCGGAGCACGCCGATCGGGCCGGGAATCTTGGGCGGCTTGAGGCCGTGCCGGAACTGGAAGTGGAAGGAAGCCCATGAGTGTTCCGCGTTCCACGCCACCACGGGAAGGAACACGACCGCTGCCACCATGATCGCGACCCAGGGACCTGGCGCGCGAAGGTGTTGTCGCAGGCTCGGGGATGAGAGCAGGCCCAGGAACACACCACCGGCCAGAACGAAGGCGGTGTACTTGGAGCACAGCGCGATTCCCAGGGCGACTCCGGCCAGGAGCCACCACCAGAGCCCGGCGCGCGCGCCGGCCGGGTGCTCTATCGCCCGCACCACCGCGTACAGGCCGACTGCGGTCGCGGCGAGGAGTGGCACGTCGGGACTGGCGAGGATGAGCCCAACCGCGATGACGGGGACGCACGAAATCATCACGGCTGCCCGCAACGCGGCGCGATCGCCGCCGATCCGGCGCGCGATGCCGGCCGTCGCGAGGGTCAGGACGAATCCCGCCATGACTGGCCCGAGGCGGATTCCAAGCGGGGTGCCGGTCCAGCCACCGAGGCCGATCAGGAATGCGACGACGGGGGGATGATCGTAGTAGCCGCCGGCAGGACGGGCCGACCAGACCCAGTAATACGCTTCGTCGGGAAACAACGGAACGACAGCAGCGAGCGCCAGACGAAGGAGCGTCGCTGCCACCAGCACGAGCACCGCAAGGCGCCAACCGCTACGCTCCGTGACGGAGCCGACTTCACCCGCGTTCCGGACCATGGACAACCCCCTCGAGAAAAGGTAGTCGTCGGACTCCGGGTTGACACTCCGAAAAAATCCGTAGTGTCCGTTTCAGGGGCGAACGGATTACTTTTGCAGGCGATTCCGGGGCGGTAGCTCAGTTGGGAGAGCGGTTGCTTTGCAAGCAACAGGTCAGGGGTTCGATTCCCCTCCGCTCCACTTGAAAAAGATCTTCCTCATCGCGGCACTGTGGTGCACGCCGGCGCTTGTTTCCGCACAAGCGACCGGCGCCGACAGCGCCCAGGCCGTGCTCAATGCCGCGCAGGTTCTCCAGCGCGAAGGCCAGAACGACATCGCACGCGACCTCATGCGCTACCTGGTCCGGCGCTGGCCCGAGTCACCAGCGGCCGCGACGGCGCGCGCGCAGTTCCCCACCCTGCCGACCGAGTCGCTCGGCGGGTTCGGTCGCACCAGTTTTGTCGCCTACCACGTGCTCTACGGCGCCTTCCTCGGCGCCGCGATTCCTGCCGCGCTCGGCGCCGACGATCCCGAGGGTTACGGTCTGGGCCTGCTGCTGGGCGCGCCGCTCGGCTTCTTCGCGTCCAAGGCGTACGCGAAGAATCCCGCGATCACCGATGGCCAGGCCGGCATCATCCAGTTCGGCAGTTTCTGGGGAACCTGGCAGGGCTTCGGCTGGCAGTCGGTGCTCGACATCGGCGAGGACGAGTTCTGCGACGTCGACGTCTGTTATACCAGCGACTCGGACACCGCACCCTGGGCGATGGCGGTTGCCGGAGGCGTCACCGGACTGGGCGTGAGCCTCCTCGCCGCGCGGACGCCGATCTCCGGCGGCACGTCGAGCATGGTCTTCCACAGCTCACTCTGGGGGACCTACTTCGGCCTGGCGGCCGCGATCCTGGCCGAGGGTGACGACAACAGCGGGGATGGAGACGACCGCCTGACCGCGGCGCTCATCGGCGGGAACATCGGTCTCCTGTTCGCGATTCCCGCAGCGCATGCGTGGAAGCCGACCTCGAGCCGGGTCCGCATCGCGAGCGCAACCGGGCTCGCCGGAGGTCTCGCGGGACTCGGCGTCGTGCTGCTGACCAGCACCGACGATACCCAGGGCGCGATCGCCATCACGACCGCGGGAGCAGCGATCGGACTCATCGCCGGCGCCGCGCTGGGCAAGGACAAGAACGACAGGCTCGCCAACCTGAGCTTGCCGCTGGCCCCCGCCCTCGTGAGTGGTGTTGGAAAGGCCAAGCTGGGGATCCCGGTGCCCTACCCGACAAAGGGCGGGGTGGGATTCTCCCTGGTGGATTTTCGGTTCTAGTAGGGGCCGGGCACTTTCCGGCCCCTACGGTAGCCTCTTACTCCGAGACGACGTTCAGTCGGTACGTTCCACCCGCCAGCTTCTCGAGCACGAACGCCTTCACCTGCCCGGTGCCAATCGCGACCGACTCGCTCGCCGCGACGACCGTCGTGGTGCCGGCACGCGTGAACCTCACCTGCCAGTTCCCAGGATCGAAGTAGATCAGCGAGCTGTAGCTCGAGTACCGCGCGTCGAGGGATAACTGGGGGTCATGTCCGCCGAGCGAGACGTTCGGCGCGGTGATATGGACGTCGAGCAGGTCCTGCGGCGCGGTGTTTCCCGAATCGGGCGAGCTTGCGACGTTGATGATCCGGATGTTGGCGCGATCCTGCTTCACCGATCCGGTGTCAAGCGACGTGCTCACCGGAGCAATCGAGAGCACCACGCCCCCCGCGACAATCGAGTACCGCCCACCATCGATGAGCGTGGTCTCGAGGCTGCGCAGGATCGCGGAGGTGCCGGTCTGTCGCACCGCCAGCGTCCGCGTCCCGGCTGGCACGGTTACGAACGCGGAGCTGTGCCCAAGCTGGATCCCGCTGGCATAAGACTGATTGCCCACCAGCAGGTCGAGCGATGAGGCATCGATGGCGCCGTTGAGAAGCCGGATCTCCGCGGTGATGTCCGGTTCCGGCTCAGGACCCGTGTCGGAACCGCACGCTGACGTTAAGAGAAGCGCCGCGGAGAAAAGCGCGAAGTACTTGGCAGACATGAGGAACCTCTCAAAAGCGAACGGGCGACAGATCAGTAGACGAAGAACG
>DATEOL010000458.1:0-19342 GCA_035274025.1 Gemmatimonadales bacterium
CCGTCTTATCCGCCCCATCCGCCCCATCCGAGGCGCTAACCGCTGAGTACGCCAAATCGTATGAGGCGCTCCACCCCGCCTGTCGCGCGCTACTCCAGGCCTGGCCCTCGACCGTCGCCCGTTACCAGGCGCCAACCTACCAGTACAAAGTCCGCGACCGCGTCCTCGAGCAGCCGCTGTGGACCGAGACACTCTCGCACCTCAAGATCCCGCGGGTGAGTCTCCCGAAATACCGGGACTGGGGCGACCTGCTGCGCTGGATGCTCAGCGAGAACGTCCCCGGCGAGTACCCCTTCACCGCCGGCGTCTTCCCGCTCAAGCGGGAGAACGAGGATCCGGCCCGGCAGTTCGCCGGCGAAGGCGGACCGGAGCGCACCAACCGCCGCTTCCATTACCTCTCGCGTGGCATCCCGGCCAAGCGGCTCTCCACCGCGTTCGATTCCGTCACGCTCTACGGCGAGGACCCGGCGCGGCGGCCCGATATCTACGGCAAGGTCGGCAACTCGGGCGTGAGCATCGCGACGGTCGACGACGCCAAGAAGCTCTACAGCGGGTTCGACCTTACCAATCCCGCGACGTCGGTGAGCATGACGATCAACGGCCCCGCGCCGATGCTCCTCGGCTTCTTCATGAACGCGGCCATCGACCAGCAGGTCGAGGTGTGGATTCGGAAGAACGGTCGAGACGAAGAGACGAAGAGACGAATCGAGGAGATCTATCGTGGGCTGGGTATGGCGAGACCGTCCTACCAGGGCGATTTGCCCGAGGGCAACGACGGTCTCGGACTCATGCTCCTCGGTGTCACCGGCGACCAGGTGGTCGAGCGCGAGGTCTACCAGCGGATCAAGGCCGACACCCTCAAGGTCGTGCGCGGCACGGTGCAGGCAGACATCCTCAAGGAAGACCAGGCCCAGAACACCTGCATCTTCTCGACCGAGTTCGCCCTTCGGATGATGGGCGACATCCAGCGTTACTTCATCGACCAGGGCGTCAGGAACTTCTACTCGGTCAGCATCTCGGGATATCACATCGCCGAGGCCGGGGCGAATCCCATTTCGCAGCTCGCGTTCACGCTGGCGAACGGGTTCACTTTCGTCGAGTACTACCTGAGCCGCGGCATGAAGGTGGACGACTTCGCGCCCAATCTCTCGTTCTTCTTCAGCAACGGGATGGACCCGGAGTACACCGTGATGGGGCGGGTGGCGCGACGGATCTGGTCCCGCGCGATGAAGCAGCTCTACCGCGCGAACGACCGGTCGCAGAAGCTCAAGTACCACATCCAGACCTCAGGCCGGAGCCTCCACGCCCAGGAGATCTCCTTCAACGACATCCGGACCACGCTGCAGGCACTCACGGCGATCTACGACAACTGCAACTCGCTGCACACCAACGCGTACGACGAGGCGATCACGACGCCCACCGAGGAAAGCGTGCGGCGCGCCCTGGCCATCCAGCTCATCATCAACAACGAGCACGGCCTGGCCAAAAACGAGAACCCGCTGCAGGGCTCGTTCATCGTGGAAGAGCTGACCGACCTGGTGGAAGAGGCGGTGCTCACCGAGTTCCGCGCCCTGTCCGACCGGGGGGGCGTCCTCGGCGCGATGGAGCGGATGTACCAGCGAGGCAAGATCCAGGACGAGAGCCTCTACTACGAGCAGCTCAAGCACTCAGGCCAGCTGCCGGTGATCGGCGTCAACACCTTCCTCGACCCGGCCGGCTCGCCCACGGTGCTACCGCGGGAAGTCATCCGCAGCACGACCGAGGAGAAGGAGTACGCCATCGCGTCGCGCGAGGCCTTCCAGCGGCGGAACGCCGCGGTTTCCGAGGGGGCGCTTGAACGGCTCAAGGAATCGGCGCTCCACGGTGGCAATGTCTTCGAGTCGCTGATGGAGGCCACGAAGGTCTGCTCGCTCGGCCAGATCTCCACGGCACTCTACGAGGTTGGCGGCCAGTATCGCCGGAACATGTAGATGCTGGTCAACGGTCTACTGTCGACGGTCTACGGCCTGCTTGCGGTAACCCAGGGCCGCCAGGTCTCTGCCGCGATTGCTCCTTATGTCAGCGTGAACGCGCCGGTGGTGGCGCTTACCCATGCGCGGCTGGTCGATGGCACCGGCACCCCCGCACGGGAAGACCAAACCGTCGTGGTGAGCGGACCCCAGATTACCGCTGTGGGACCAACCGCCTCGACCGCCCTCCCCGCCGGGGCGCAAGTCATCGACCTCACCGGACACACCGTCATCCCGGGCCTGGTGCAGCTTCACGAGCACACCTATTTCGGTGGCGTGAAGCAGATGACCGAGATGAGTACCACCGGTCCCCTGCTCTACCTCGCAATGGGAATCACCACCGCGATGACCGCCGGGAGCCAGTTTCCCTATCCCGAGCTGAACATGAAGCGGATGGTGGACGCGGGCCTGCTGCCGGGCCCCCGCTTCCGGATCACCGGTCCCTACCTGAACGGCGGACCGCCGCGGAACGGGAACGCGCGAATCCTCCAGAGCCCGGAGGAGGCGCGGCGGGTCATTGATTACTGGGTCTCGGAAGGGGCCACCTGGTTCAAATTCCAGGGCACGGTGAGCCGCGAGATCCTCGGCGCCGCCATCCTCGAAGCGCACAAGCTGGGCGCCAAGGTGACGGGCCACCTGTGCTCCGTCACGTTCACCGAGGCCGCATCGCTCGGCATCGACCTGCTCCAGCACGGCTTCATCACCAACAGCGATTACGTCCCCAACAAGAAGCCTGACGTCTGCCCGCCGGAGAACATGAGGGTGCAGGCCGAGGTCGACGTGTCGAGCCCGCAGGTGCAGCAGAGCATCAGGCAGATCGTCGCCGACAAGGCGGCAGTGGCCTCCACGCTCGCGGTATACGAGACCTTCGTGGCCGAACGGGCGAAACTCGACCCGCGCGCGATGGAGTTCCTCGACCCGGACGTCCGCAAGGAGGTCGAGCAGAACCACGCCAATATCGCCAAGGGCGGACTCACCGTTCCTCCGCGGTTGATCAAAAAGATGATGCAGTGGGAGCGCGATTTCGTGATGGCCGGCGGCCTGCTAGGCTCGGGCTCCGACCCCTGGGGCACCGGATTCCTGCCCGGCTGGGGGAACCTCAGGAACTACGAGCTGCTGGTCGAGGCCGGCTTCTCGCCCGAGCAGTCGATCCAGATCATGACGTCGAACGGCGCCAGGATCCTCGGCGAAGATGGAGCTCGCGGGACGATCGCGACGGGCAAGGTCGCGGACCTGGTCGTCATCCGCGGCAATCCGGTCGGGACCCCGTCCGACATCTATGAGGTGGTCACCGTTTTCAAGGACGGGATCGGGTACGACTCGATGAAGCTCCGGGAAGCCGCGAAGGGCAAGGTCGGAAGTTCCTGAGCCGTCCCTGACGCATATTGTTGGGATGCGCGCGAGCGCGGCACTCTTCCTTCTCCTCATTCCAGCCTCGGCACCCGCACAGGTCACCTGCGGGGACGTGGCCGTCGAGGCCCGCACGCTGCATTACTGCAGCGGGGGCACCGGCAAGCCCACCGTGGTTTTCGAAGCGGGACTCCCTGGCACTGCCGCAACGTGGGACAGCGTTGCCAGCCGGGTGGCCGGCTTCGCGAAAGTGATCAGGTACGATCGCGCCGGCCACGGCGGGAGCGCGGCTGCGCCCGGTTCACGCTCCCCCGCGGACGTCGCAACCGACCTGGAACGGCTGCTCGGCCGGCTGGGTGAGGAGGCGCCCATCGTC
Organism: Gemmatimonadales bacterium; assembly: GCA_035274025.1. Taxonomy (GTDB): domain Bacteria; phylum Gemmatimonadota; class Gemmatimonadetes; order Gemmatimonadales; family GWC2-71-9; genus SZUA-320. The sequence goes on from DATEOL010000458.1 coordinate 3,736, forward strand.
CTCGTCGGAGAGGCGGAGGGAAGCTGGTTCGTCCGGGCATTCGCGCAGCGCTTCCCCGCCCGGGTGCGCGCCCTGGTTCTGCTCGATCCCCCGCACGAAGAATTCGAAGCGCGGGTTGCGGCGCTGCTGAACGTCGACGAAAGGCGTTCGCGCGACTCAGCGACCTTGGCGCGCACGACGCTCCTCGATGACGCATCGCGTCGGGAGCTCGCGGGGATTCAGGCGTCGCCGCCCAGCGACTGGTCCCGTCCCCTTCCCGAGGTTCCACTCATCGTCGTGAGCGGTGCGCGGCATGACTTCATGCCGACCAGTCGCGCGGCCGACCTGGAGGTGCTCTGGCGCCTGCTCGAGACGGCGCTGACCGGCCGCGTCCGTGATGGACGGCTGAAAGTCCTTCCCGGTCGCGAGCCCGACGCGATCGCCGCGGAAGTGCGCGACGCCATCTCCCGGAGCGCACCGGGTCCCTCGCCCGGCATTCCCCTTGGCACCTGGCTCACGATTATCGGACTTCTCATCGGGATTCCCAGCACGATCGCTTCGCTCATGCAGATCCAGAAGTGGCGTGAGTCCAGGGTGCCCAAATCGGAGCGGGTGCCCCATCAGGTCACCATCGCGGACATCCTCGGCAAGAACGCGCCGCTGGAGGGACGGGCGCGCCGGCTGGTTCAACATGCGAACGACAAGGCCGCCGAGGTCTACCGCTCGCGTATGCAGGGGCAACCCGCGAGTGGCGACGCCGAGACCATGTGGTCCCGCACCTGGCCGGACGATGACTGGAACGCGCAACGAGCCTGGATCGAGCCCTACGACACCAGCCCGGGACGGGCTGATTCGGTGGTCGGCGACGTCCTGGCGATGCTTCGCGGCGATGACCGGCAGGTGTGGGTGACCGCGCCGGCTGGGGCGGGAAAATCCACCTTCATGAATCGACTCTTCTTCGAGTCCATCGGTGTGGCCGGTGACGGCGCACTGAAGGCCTCGGCCGGAGTCCGCCCCCTTCCGGTGCCGATGTTCGTGCAGCCGCGAAATGTCGGCGCGCAGGGCATCCAGACTCTGCGAGACGCGGCCGATCCGTTTCCGGTATTCCTCCAGGGCTGGCTCGCCAATCGCGCGGTGGAGGTTCCCGCTGAGTCGCGCGAGGCCCTCATTGCCGACTTCAGGCATGCGCTCAAGCGGGGTGATGTCGTCCTCCTGATCGACGGCTTCGACGAGCTGGTCGACCTCGGCCTAGCGCCGTTCCTCCGCGACCTCCTCGCCGAAGCGACCTGCTGGGTGTGCGCCGAGCGGTCCGATCGAAGGCTCTCGCGAACCGGAACCACCGTCTCCCTTCCGCCGACCTGGTCGCTGGCCCAGGTCCGTCACCACCTCGAGGTGCGCTGGCCCGATCGCCCCGCCTGGCCGTCACGGATCTATGAGCACCTGCGCAAGGAGACCGACGGTGACCACATCCTCCGGGTCCCGCGCTACCTCGACCTCTTCCTCCGGAGACTCGAGCAGGGAGAACGGCTCCCCGAGGAAGCCGAGCTTCGGGAGCTCTCGCGCGGGGGACCGGAGCTCGCGGCGGACATCGTGTCGCTCGCGCTGGCGCGATTGCCCGCCGCGCCAGACGTGAGTGAGCATGAGCTCAACGCGCGCCTCTTCCGGGTGGCCGCCGCACGGGTGCTGCAAGCGGATTTCGTGCTGCCCAGGAGCGCCCGCGATGCGACCTGGGACCGCATCCTCCAGATGACCGAGTTCGTGAGTCACGTGGTGACCCCGGAGGGCGACAACATCCGGATCACCCATCCCGCGCTGGTCGACTACTTCCTCGCCGGGCAAATCGCCTCGGAGCTCCGAACCAGCGCGACGACTATCACCCAGGGCGACCGGCACTGGAGCCGGGGGCTCCTGGCGGGTGTGAGCGCCTGGCTCCGGCGTTCGGCCGATCCGGCCATTGCGAGGCAGATCTGGCGGCGGATCGATTCGTCGAATGACGGCGACCCGCTCACGAACCTGCTCGAGCTCATCGTGCAGCTCGACATCGACGGCAGGCAGAACGCGCGGCGGGACGTTCCCGAAAGCGACCGCCGTCGAGCCGTGACGATCGCCGACCGGGACCTCACGCGGCGCAACCTGGAGAGCGCCGAGCTCCGCCTGGTGTCCTTTGCCCGCTGCCGCTTCAGCGGGGCCGACCTGAGGGAGGCGGATCTCCAGCACGTCACCTTCCACGATTGCGATTTTGCCGGCACGGATCTCACCGGGGCCAACGCGCTCGGTGCCGAATTCGCCCGTTGCCGTTTCCTCGACGTCACGAACCCCGCGCTCCTGCCGGGCGTGGCGGGATTGCAGATCGAAGCCGCTGAATTCCATGAAGGAACCGAGGCGGCATCGGACGTTGACGCCTCCTGGCTCACGGGCATCGGGGCCACACGGACCCGGACCCGCTATGGGGCGGAATTCGGGCGACTCTTCTTCAATCGTCAGGCGGCGTTCCTGGGCCCCGACGCGGAGAAGCTCGAGCGGGGCGCGTATCGCGAGCGCATCGAGTCCGCGCTCGACCGCTCGGATCCGGGCCGACCCATCACCGTCGTCGATCTCATGGCCGGCGGCGGCAATGAATGGCTCGCCGGCCTGGTTGCACCCACGGCGAGTGGCGCTCCCCGCTTCCCCGGACTCCGGGTACTGGGCATCGATCGCGATGAACCGCAGCTCCGCGAGCTCAAGCGGAAGTTCCCCGAGGTCTTCAAGTGGCACCGGCTGGAGATCGGGGCGAGTGGCATCGACCTGCCCGCCATCATGGGCGAGGTGTTCGGCGTGCCGGGGGAGCGAATCCATGCCGATCTCGTCGTCGCCAGGAAGGCGATTCACGAGCTGCGGCGTCCCCTGCAACCGAAACTGATCGAGCAGTGTTTCGACGGGCTGCGAGCCGGGGGCGACTTCGTCCTCTTCGCCGACTCCCCGGGTCCGCTCGAGCCGGCGCCGCACGCGATGAGCGAAGCGGAGTTCAATCGGATCGATCACGAGATTCGTGAACTGTTGCTCGACCCCGAGGCGCCGCTCGCGAAGGTCAGGGACACGATCGTGCACGGCATCCAGTTCGGCGGATCGCACACCGACCAGGCCAGGTTCTGCAATGTGTGGGTGCTGGTGAAGGACTGGGCCAACGACAACCGGCATGAGGTCCGGAATCGTTGGTTCAGCAGCGCCGCCGAGATCCGCTGGTGGGCAAAGGCGGCCGGCTTCATGGAGCCGATTGCGCCGTCTGCCGCGCGCTACCGGATCGCGGTCGCGCGATTCAACGAGCGCGGCATCCAGCGCGTCGTGCACCACCTCGAGCGGAACGGTCCCTCGGTCATCGCCAGCGATGCCTCGATGCTCACCGACTGGCTCAGCGCGCACGGTGATGAACGACAGGCGCTGCTGCTCGAGTTCACCGCGCACCATCTGGCCCCGGGGAGCGAGCTCGAGCGCGTCCTGAATGCCAGGCCGGTGAGCATCGACTGGGGACTGATTCACGAGGACCTGCGCAAGCTGAGCGGCGGGGGTCGGGAAACCATCTCGTTCGAGTTTCCGGTCCACGTTCTGTCGTTTCGGAAGGACTGACCGACGGAGTGGGCCGGTTCTTGCCTGTCCGGGTCCGGGACCCGCGACAGACGAGGGGAAATTGAGTACCTTCGTAGCCCCCGCCCGTCCGCGGGACCCCGATAGAAATCCATGTTAACCCGCTGCTGCTAAGCCCTGCCCTCACAGGAGTCTGGATCATGGCCATCTGGAAAGACCAACAGCCGTCCCCGAAGCCCGCGACCCCTGAGCCGGCGGCCCCCCGGCCCGAAGTCCGTCCTGAGCTCTCCGTCTCCCATGAGGCCCCTCGCCGTCTGGAGCTCCAAGTGAAAGAATCAGTCATCGCCGCGGATCTCGCGATCGAGGGCAAGATCGAGGGTGCCGGACACGTCCGGATCGCTGGCCGGTTCAAGGGCGACGTCCACGTCCAGGGGAATCTCACCATCGAGCAGGGCGCCAAGCTGGTGGGCAGCGTCCGGGCGAATACCGTGATTATCTCCGGCGAGCTCGAGGGCAACATCGACGCGGCGAACCGGGTGGAATTGCAGGAGACCGGCGTCCTGAGCGGCGACCTCAAAGCCGGCTCGCTCACCGTCGCGGCCGGATCCCGGATGCGCGGCCAGGTCGAGTTCGGCTGGGAGGGCAAGCCCCAGAAGCTTCAGCTGGAGACCGGCACCGGGTCATGAGGCCGGTCCGGCAGGCGACCCCGGGGACGGCCCGGGTCTGCCCACACTGCAGGGCGAAAATCCTGGAGAGCGCGAGTGTCTGCCCGGTTTGCCGACACCACCTGCGCTTCGATCCCAACGCCACGGAGCGGCGACCCACATTCTCGCCGCTCCGGGTGGAAGGGACGATACGTCATCCCTCCGTGGGAGAACCGTGGGAATACACGGTGATGCTCTCGATTCGCAATGACCGGGGCGAGGAAGTCGTCCGCCAGGTCGTGGGAGTCGGAGCGCTCCAGCCGGAGGAACAGCGAACGTTTACCCTGTCGGTGGACGTCTTCGCGCCGGGGGACGGCAAGACGGAAAAGGACGCTAACGGCCGCTGATCAAGCGGCCGTTCCTTCGTGCGGAGCGGCCATCGGGCTCGGACGGTTCCACGGGGCGAACACCGGCAACAGCAACAGTCCCGGCACCGCCGCCACCAGGCTCACCAGGAAGAAGACCGGCCAGCCGGTGGCCTCGGCGATCGCGCCCGACGGTGACACCAGCACATCCCGGCTCACTCCCATCAGGCTCGAGAGCAGCGCGAACTGCGTCGCGGAGAACCTCGTGTCGCAGAGGCTCATGAGGAACGCGACGAATCCCGACGCCACGAGTCCGGTGCAGAAATTCTCCACCACGATCGCGCCGACCAGGAACCCGTGGTGCTTTCCCGCGAGGGCAAGCGCGTAATAGCCGAGGTTGCTCACCGCCTGAAGCAGTCCGACCAGCCAGAGCGAGCGGTTGATGTCGAGTCGCGCGATGAGGGCGCCTCCCGCGAGGGCGCCCACAATCGTGACCGCGATGCCGAGCCCGCCCTGCACCGCGCCGATCTCGCTCTGGGAGAAGCCGATGTCGAGCAGGAACGGCGTCGCCAGGCTGGCCGCGAGGTAGTCCGGAAGCTTGTAGACGACGATGAAGACCAGCACCAGGACCGCGCGACGCGGACCGGCGCGGGAGAAGAATTCCCTGAAGGGCAGAACCACCGCCTCGGTGAAGGACTGCGGCGGCGGCTTGCGAAGCACCGGCTCAGGTGCGAACAAGGTCGACGCAACACCGATGAGCAGGAGCGTCGAGAGTACCAGGTACACGCTGGGCCACGGCATCCGGTCGGCGAGCAGGAACGCCAGCGCGCCGGTCGTGAGCAGGGCCACGCGATAGCCCAGCACCCAGATGGCGGCGCCCGCGCCCATCTCGCGCGTGGCCAGGATGTCGGTGCGATAGGCGTCGATGACGATGTCCTGCGAGGCGCTGAAGAACGCGATCACGATCGCGTTGATTGCAATGAGGCGAAGGCCAGTGGACGGATCGTGCAACGACATCGCGGCGATCGCAACGAGGAGCGCGATCTGGGTGATGAGGAGCCACCCCCGGCGACGGCCGAGGAAGGGCGGCACGTAGCGATCCATGGCGGGAGCCCAGAGCCATTTGAGCGAGTACGGCAGGCCGACCAGGCTGAAGAATCCGATCGTCGTGAGGTCAACATGTGCGCCCCGCATCCAGGCCTGCAGGGTGCGGCCCGTGAGATAGAGAGGCAACCCGGACGCAAAGCCGAGGAGGGCCAGCGCGACCATCTTGCGCTGACCCCACACCTTGAGCCACGACTGTGAGGGCATGCGCAAAAATAGGCCTAAAGCCCTGATGCCCTGAAGCCCTGATGGGCCAGTCAGGCCTTTAGGGCGTTAGGCCTATAGGGCTCGGTGATTAACGCGCGATCGTCCCTTCGTAGATCGTCGACCACGGCGAGACCTCGACCTTGAAGGTGCCGGCAGCGATCGAGTGGCTCCCGAATTGCGCCTGGACATTGGGTGACTTGGAGGCATCCGAGCCGGAACCAACGGTGTGGCACGGACGAGACAGCTGGATAAACCGGCAGGCTTGACGACCCCAAGCGGGAGGTCGATAGTCAGTCATGCATATCATTTCGGGAATCAGCGTCGTGGCGATTGTGGCCGCGGGACTCGGGATCCTGGCCGTGTGTCTTCTGCTGGGATGGCGAGTCTCGCGGACCAACCGGATCGCCGGCTTCGTGCGGGCGGCCCGACTCTTCATGCCGATGTGGCTTCTCTCCAGCGCGGTCAACATGTGGTACGCGATGACCTACGGCGGCCACACCTTCACGCAGGAGCTGCCTGTTTTCCTGCTGATCTTCACGATCCCCGCCGCCGCGGCGATGGTGATCTGGTGGAGGGTCTCACTGCGCCTGCGCTGACGCCCGCCGCACTCCCCGGTGTCGCTCGATCTCGCGGGCGAGCTCCTCGATTCCCTGCGACGAAGTTGCGATGGTGGCCACGACCGGCGGCGTCCACCGCGGGCCCTGCCCGCCTGCCCGCCCGTCCGCCCGTGCGCCGAGATGGATCGCGGCGCGAATCTCTCCCACCATCCGGTTGGCGGCGGGCCGGTCGGCCTTGTTCACCGCGAAGATGTCCGCGACTTCCATCAGGCCTGACTTGAGCGCCTGAATGCCGTCACCCGACTCGGGCACCAGGACGAGCACCGTCGTGTCGGATGCGGAGACCACGTCCAGCTCCGTCTGCCCGACGCCGACGGTTTCCACGATCACGATGTCATAGCCGGCGGCGTCGAGCACGTCCGACACCGCGCGGGTCCCGCGCGCGAGCCCGCCCAGCGCCCCGCGCGTCGCCATGCTCCGGATGAACACGCCCGGATCGAGGGCGACGCTCTCCATCCGGATCCGGTCACCCAGCAGCGCCCCGCCGGTCCGGGGGCTGCTGGGGTCGACCGCGACCACCGCGACCGTCTTGCCCTCCGATCGCCAGAGCCTGATGAGCGCGCCCGTGAGCGTGCTCTTCCCGGCCCCCGGCGGTCCGGTGATGCCCACCCGATGGGCGCGCCCGGGCGGATTCGGAAGCGCGCCCAGCGCCCCGGCAAGATCACCGTTCTCAGCCTGCGTCAGAAGTCGAGGAAGGTCCAAGGAGAGGTGTGTGCCCTGTGCTCTGTGCGCTAGAGCAGCAGAGATCCAGCCATACCAAGGAGCAACGCGAAGCCGCACATGTCGGTGAAGGTCGTCACGAACACCGAGGATGCAATCGCGGGATCGATCTTGAGGCGCTGGAGCAGCAGCGGGATGAACGCGCCGGCGAACCCGGCGACGATGAGGTTTCCCGACATCGCGAGAAAGACCACGAGCCCGAGGCGCGGACCCTGTCCCGTAACCAGCGCGACGACACCGACCGCCACGCCAACGGCGAGACCGTTGATGAGCCCGACCAGCAGCTCCTTGCCGATCACGCCCAGGAATCGCGAGGTCTGGATCTGGCCGAGCGCGAGCCGGCGCACCGTCACCGCGAGCGCCTGGGTTCCGGCGTTGCCGCCCATGCCAGCGATGATCGGCATCCACGCAGTGAGCGCGAGCGTGCGGGCGAGAGTGTCCTGGAACAGCACGACCACCGACGCCGCGAGGAACGCGGTGAGCAGGTTGACGAAGAGCCACGGCAGTCGGGTCTGAATCGCGGTGTTCCAGGGCGCGGCCAGGTCCTCGTCCGCGGACACACCGCCGAACCGGAGCATGTCCTCCGTGGTCTCCGCCTCCACGACGTCGATCACGTCGTCGAAGGTGACTCGACCCAGCAGCTTGCCATGCAGGTCGACCACCGCGATGCTCGGCACGTTGTAGCGCGACATCAGTCGCGCGACCTGCTCCTGGTCCATCTCCGGCGGCACCGTGAGATCCGCCGGCTCCATCACGTCGCGCACAGGCCGGTCGGGCGCGTTCACCACCAGCGCCTTGAAGCTGAGCGTCCCCAGGAGCTTCCCGGTCTCGTCCACCACGAAGATCTGGGTAAAGTCTTCCAGCTCGCCGGCCTGACGGCGAATCGACTCGAGTGCGCTGCCAAGGGTGTCCTGCGCCTGCACGGTGACCACCTGGGCGGTCATGCGGCCGCCGGCGGTCTCCTCGTCGTAGCTCAGCAGGCGGTCGACATCGGTCCGGTCCTCGACCTCCGCGAGAATACGCTCCTGGGCCTCGCGCTCCAGAGTCTGGAGGATGTCGGCCGCGTCGTCGTCGGGAAGCTCGTCGAGGATCTCCGCCGCCTGGGCCGGATCCAGCTCGGCGAGCGTGTCTTCGGCGTGGGCATCGTCCGGCATCTCGACCAGCGCCCCGGCGGACACTTCGGCGGGGAGTCGCTTCACCACCTCGAGACGCTGGTCTTCGTCGAGCTGGGCCAGAACGTCGGCGAGGTCGGCGGCCTCGAAGTCCCCGGCGCGCGCCAGAAATTCCTCGAACTGCCCGATCCGGAGCAGCTGGAGCATTTCGGCAATCGTGCGCGTCGGGCGGCTCATCGCGTGGTGCCCGCTTCGGGCGCCGGAAGCGCCGGACGGATGACCATGCGTTCAACCCTCGTGGGCGACGCATGAAGGACGTCAAACTCGATCCCCCCGATCACATGTCGCTCGCCGGTGACCGGAATCCGCGCGATCAGCTCCGCGAGGCGTCCGCCGATCGTGCCGGCCTGTCCCCCAGGGAGCGCGTGACCGAATCGGGCCTGCACGTCGGCCACGGTCTCGCTGCCGTCGACCTCGAGCAGGAGCGGCCGTGCCGGCTCGGCAAGGGGCCGGCTCGGGTCTTCGCCATAGATCTCCCCGACGAGCGCGCGCAGCAGGTCTTCCAGCGTCACGATTCCCAGGGTGCCGCCGAACTCATCCAGCACCACGCCGAGATGGCGGCGCTCCCGCTGCATGTCGACCAGGAGATCGCCACAGGTCCGGCTCGCGGGCGCCAGCGCCACGGGCCGGATCGGCAGCGGATCCCCAGGCTGCAGCTTGAAGAGGTCGAATGCGTGCACCATACCGACGATTTCGTCGAGGGTCTCTCGATACACCGGGACGCGGCTGTAGCCACTCTCCGCGAACGCGCGCGAGATCTCGGTGACGATGGCGCCGTCCGGCACCGCGACCAGCGCGGTGCGCGGCGTCATCACGTCCCGGACCGGACGCTGGGCGAAGGTCATGACACTCCCGACCATCGCCATCTCCGCGTCCGTATCCGGCAGGATTGCGGCGCTCTCGCGGCCGATCGCGCGATACTCACCGGTGGCTTCCGACGCGGTCGGCAGCACCATGCGGAGGAGCGCTGCCCAAGGTCGCACGAGGGGTCGGAGCAGCGAGACAGTTCGCTCCGCGCGTCCGTGTGAAAGCCACCGGGGAAGAAGGTATCCCGACAGCATCGCGAACGGCACCGCCAGCAGCAACAAGAGCACCAGCAGCTGCACCACGGAGTCGGTCGAGAGGAGACCCGGCATGAGCACGCCGAGCATCACCATGCCGATCGATGTCGTCGCCGACGCCGCGGCGAGCTCCCGTTCGGTTTCGACCGGCCAGGCGAGCGGCGCGTCGCCACCGCGGAGCCGGCGGGTGACCGCCTCGGTGAGCTGGGTGCGGCTCACGGCGAGCAGCGACAGCTCGTACGCGGCTCCGGCAACGGTGACCGTCGCGGCGATCAGCAGCAGTATCGCCGTCACTCGGCCTCCGCCCCGCTGGCCGCGACGGGGGTGGAAGCTTCGACGACCACTCGTCGCACCCGACGACGCGCGACCTGTTCGACCACCAGCCGGTACGCCCCGAAATCGACCGACTCGCCGACCCGGGGAACCCGTCCCAGTGTTGCAAGGACGAGGCCTCCCACGGTGTCCACATCCTCCCGGCCGAACTGGTGCTCCAGGGTTCCTTCCAGCTCGGCGAGCGGGACGCCGCCCTGCACCAGCCAGCGACCGGGGCCCTGCGCAATGATCGGGGTCGCTTCATCGGTGTCCCGCTCATCGCGGATCTCACCCACGATCTGCTCCAGCACATCCTCGAGGGTCACGATGCCCGCGGTGCCACCGAACTCGTCGACCACCACCGCGAGGTGACTGGGTCCCCGCTGGAAGTCGCGCAGCTGCGCGGCCAGGGCCTTGGCCTCGGGGACGAACGCCGCGGGCCGGATCAGAGACCGCCAGTCGGCGTCGTCGCCGGCGAGGCCGGGGAGAAGGTCCTTGGCATAGAGCACCCCCACCACGGAGTCGGGATGCGCGTCGACGACGAGGAGTCGGCTGTGCTCCGACTGGCGCAGCGTGTCCAGCACCTGGTCTCGCTCGTCGGCGAGGTCGACCGAGATCATGTCGATCCGCGGCGTCATGACCTCCGCCACGGTCATGTCGCTCAGGGCGAAGACGCCCTGCAGCATCTCGCCGTCCTGGGTGTTCACCGGGGTGACCGGACGCGCGGTGGGGGCGCGACCGCCGCGGTCGGCCCAGGCCACCATGCGGAGGAGCGGCTTGAAGACGCGGACGGAGACAGTGGCCGCGGGAGTCGCGACCGCGACCAGCTCCGGGGACAGCATGGCAAGGACCCGCGGCAGGAGATCGCCGACGAGCCAGACGAGTATGACGGCGAGCGCGTATCGAGGAATCCCCTCCGCCGCGGGGCGGACCCACCAGGCCACTGCCGCGGCCGCCATCGCACCGGCGGCGAGCAGGAGCGCCAGGTGAATGACGTGCAGGCTGCGCTGAACCGACGGGGTTTCGGAGGACGTGCCCCGGGTCGCCAGCATCCGCGGAAGCGGCGTCGCCGACTCGGCGGACAGTGCGACGAGGGCGGCCCAGAGCGTGAGGATCACGCCCGCGACCGGAGCAAGCCAGAGCTGGATCGCGCTCAGTATCGCGTCTTTCACCGCAGGGATCTCACGTATCGCTCCTGCCTCCGCCACATGTCGCTCTGGTCGCGGGTCTCGTCCTCGGGATGATCCCAGCCGAGGACGTGCAGGGTACCGTGCACCACCAGGCGAACAAGCTCCTCGCGCGCGGTGATGCCAAGCGTCCGGGCCTGCGCCCGCGCGCGCCACACGCATATGTATACGTCGCCCGCGAGCCCGCCGCCCGGCTGCGGCAGCCCGAAGGCGAGCACATCAGTGGCCCGCGCGCTTCCCTTGTAACGCCGATTGAGGCTCCGCATCCGGTCGCGCCCGACGAAGGTCACGGAGATGGTGGCGCGTCGGCGCTCACCGCGGAGGACGGCACGGACCGCGTCGCCAGTGCGGGCCGCTCCCAGCGGCGAGCGCCCGGCCACCGCGACCTCGGTCGTCACCGGCATCAGCCGGTCTGGTCCTCCGCGTAGGCGCGGATGATCTCGCGCACCAGGCGATGGCGCACCACGTCTTCCTCGTCGAGGTAGACGAACGCGAGTCCTTCGATCCCGGGGAGGATGCGCTCGATCTGGATCAGGCCGGAATCCTCCCGCTTGGGCAGGTCGATCTGGGTCTTGTCACCGGTCACCACGACCTTGCTGTTCACGCCGAGCCGGGTGAGGAACATCTTCATCTGCGCGCCGGTCGCGTTCTGCGCCTCGTCGAGGATGATGAACGCGTCGGCGAGCGTCCGCCCCCGCATGTAGGCGAGCGGCGCGATCTCGATCGTCCGCGCCTCGATGGCACGCTGCATCTTCTCGCTCGGCATCATGTCATCGAGCGCGTCGTAGAGGGGGCGCAGGTAGGGATCGACCTTGGCCTGCAGGTCGCCGGGCAGGAAGCCGAGTGATTCGCCCGCTTCCACCGCCGGCCGGGCGAGGATGATGCGCCGGACTCGCTTCCGGGCCAGCGCTTCCACCGCCTTCGCGACCGCAAGATAGGTCTTGCCGGTGCCGGCTGGACCTATGCTCACGACGATGTCATGCGCCTCGATGGCCTGGAGGTACTCCTTCTGCCCCTGCGTCTTTGCGGCGATCGGCCGCTTGAGACCGGGAAAGACGATGCGCGCGGCGTCACCGGAGCCCGGCGCCTCGGCGGGCGGCGGGCCGTCGGTTGCGAGCCGGACCACGTCATCGACCGAGACCGGATCGCCGAGACGCGCCATCTCGATCAGTCCCTGCAGCACGGGCACCGCGCGCTCCACCTGCTCCACCGTTCCGGCCACCGACAGCGTATCCCCCCGCAGGGAAGCACGAACCCCGAGGGCACGCTGCACCTCGAGCAGGTTCGCATCGTTCACGCCCGCGAGCAGAAGGGGATCGGCGCCCTCGACCGACAGCTTGTGCATGACGTCGGTCATTTGTCCCCCTTCCGCACCGCGATGTGAAGCGCCGCGAGGTCGCCGTCACGCATCGGGACCGGCGCGCCCTCGAAGAGTGCGCGCGCGGCGGTCGTCTTCGGGAAGGCCAGCACGTCGCGGAGCGAGCTCGCGCCCGCCAGCAGCATCGCGACGCGATCGTGCCCGACCGCGAAGCCACCCATCGGAGGCGCTCCACTCGCGAGTCCTTCGAGCAGGAAGCCGAAGCGGCGCCGCTGCTCGTCCTCCGGAATGCCGAGCAGCTTGAAGACCCGCTGCTGCAGGACGGGGTCGGTGATACGAATCGACCCGCTGCCCAGCTCGTTCCCGTTGTAGACCGCGTCGTAGTGCAGCGCGCGACAGCGATCGGGCTCCGACTCGAGGTAGGGAAAATCCTCCGGGTGCGGTGACGTGAACGGGTGGTGCGCGAAGACCCGCTCGCCGGTGACCGGATCGGGCTCGAACAGCGGGAAGTCGACCACCCAGCAGAAGGCGTGCTTCATGGAGGGCTGGAGGCCAAGTCTCTTGATCAATGCGAAGCGCACGCCGTGCAGCGCGGGCGATGTGACGTGGTCCCTGCCGGTGACCGCAACGAGCAGGTCACCTTCGGCCGCGTTGATCGAAGCAGCGCCGGCGCCGAGCGCCTTGGCGCCCTGCCCTTCCCAGCCGGACGCGGTGCGTCGCGCCCAGATGAGGCCTCCCGCGCCCGCGCTCCTGGCGGAGGCCGCAAGCTCGTCGAGATCCTTCCGCGAGAGCGAGCCGGCACCCGGCGCAAGGATGCCGCGGAGCCGGCCACCGGCCTTGATCGCGTCGTGCAGAAAGGGCGCCGCGTCCGGGGACACGGTGCCGGTGAGGTCGGTGATCTCGAGCCCGAATCGAAGGTCTGGCTTGTCGATCCCCCACCGCTCCATCGCTTCGTGGTGACCCAGGCGGCGGAAGGGAAACTCGATCGGTTCACCGGCTTCGTCCCACTGGTCCACGAGCACGCGCTCGATGAACCCGATCACATCCTCCTGGGTGACGAAGGACGCTTCGATGTCGATCTGGGTGAATTCGGGCTGGCGATCGGCGCGAAGGTCCTCGTCGCGGAAGCAGCGCGCGATCTGGAAATAGCGGTCGAGTCCCGCAACCATCAGCAGCTGCTTGTAGAGCTGCGGCGACTGGGGGAGCGCGTAGAACTCTCCCGGATGCACCCGGCTCGGCACCAGGTAGTCCCGGGCGCCCTCGGGCGTCGGCTTGGTGAGGATCGGGGTCTCGATCTCCAGAAAGCCAAGCTCGGAGAGCGTCCGTCGCGCCCGCTGCATCAGCCGGTGGCGAAGCACGAGGTTGGCCTGCAGCTCAGGACGACGCAGGTCGAGCACGCGATGCTTGAGCCGGAGCTCTTCCGCGGCAAGCTCGTCGCCTTCCTTCCGCGCGACCGGAACCGCGGGCGTCACGGCCGGACCCACCAGCGACAGCTCGCGCACCCTCACCTCCACCTCGCGTGACTTGAGCGCCTGGTCGCGGGCGGGCTCGGGACGCAGGGCAACGTCACCCGCGACCAGGATCACGTCCTCGGGGCCGAGCTCACCGGCCCGGGTCATCACGTCCGGCGGAGCGGTGGCCGGATCGAACGAAAGCTGGACCAGTCCGTAGCGATCCCGGAGGTCAATAAAGAGGAGACCGCCGAGGTCGCGGCGGCGATGTACCCATCCGCCCAGACGCACCGTTTCCCCCAGCTCGGCCCGGGAAATGGACCCGGCCCGGTGGGTGCGGAGGGTTGTCGCGGCGGCGGCAAGTTCCGGTTGAAGGCCAATTTGCGTCATTTGGCCGAAAAGTAATTGCAGGCGGGCGGGCGGGCAGACGGGAGGGCGGGCAGTAACTACGTTTACATCATGGCGCGCCTGGCTGATTCCTCGACCATCCTGGACCTCTCTCCCACCGAATCCCGGGCAACGATCGCTGTACTCGCGCGTGATCTTGGTCTCCCCTCCTATCGGGTAAACCAGATTCACCGCCGAATCTGGCAACAGCCTGTCGCATCATGGGATGAAGCCACCGAGCTCCCGCTGGATCTCAGGAAAACGCTGATGGAAAAACTGCCGTTGCCCCGGTTGGTGAGGGAGGCGGCTCAGGTCTCCGCCGACGGGACGCGAAAGTACCTCTGGCGGCTCGAAGACGGTGAGGCGATCGAGTCTGTCCTTATACCAACCGGCTCGCGACGGACTCTCTGCATTTCTTCCCAGGCGGGCTGCGCCCTGGGGTGCGTCTTCTGCGCGACCGGCCGGATGGGCTTCCAGCGGAACCTGTCGGTCGGGGAAATCGCCGGCCAGGTCCGGGAGATCATCCTGGAGGATCCCGAACTCAAGCCGACCAATATCGTGTTCATGGGGATGGGCGAGCCGCTGCTCAACTGGCCAGCGGTCAGCACCACCTTGACGATCCTCAACGCACCTGATGGACTCGGGATCGGGGCGCGGCACATTACGGTGAGCACGGTCGGGATCGTTCCAGCCATGCTCGAGCTGGCCAAGCGGCCGGAGCAGTTCCGCCTCGCGATTTCGCTCCACGCCGCCCGGCCCGATCGCCGCCTTGCGATCATGCCGATCGAGAAGAAGTACGACCTGTCCGCGGTGCTTACTGCGGCGAAAGCGTTCGCACGCCGGATCACCTTCGAGTACGTGCTCATCGCGGGTCAGAACGACAGCGATGAGGACGCCGACGCCCTCGTGGCTCTCGCGCGCAAGCACGGCGCCCTGGTGAACCTGCTCCCGCTCCACCCGGGCGGGGCGCCCGGCCTCGCGCCGACGCCCCCGGCGAGGATCCGCGCCTTTGCGGAGCGCCTGCGCGAGGCGGGTGTCGAAGCGGTGGTCCGGCGAAGCCGCGGACTCGATATCGCGGCGGCGTGCGGACAGCTGCGGGTGGAAGTCGAAGGACGTCAGCGCGCCCGGTCCTGATGATCCGCCGGCTGGTCGACACGGTCGTGCGGCTCTTCTTCCGGCGCCTCGAAGTCGAGGGCCGCGAGCACGTGCCCACCCGCGGTCCGGTCATCTTCATCCTCAATCATCCCAACGCCCTGATGGATCCGCTGGTGCTGATCAATCAAGCGGGGCGGCCGGTGGCGTTCCTCGCAAAGGAGCCGCTGTTCCGCATGCCGCTGCTCGGCAGGATGGTGAAGGCGATGGATGCGATCCCGGTGTATCGCAAGATGGACCAGGCCGACACGGCCAATAACGTGCAGACCTTCGAGGCAGCCCGTAGGCTGCTGGCTCGCGGTGGCAGTCTCGCGCTCTTTCCCGAGGGCACGTCACACAGCGACTCGAAGCTCAAGCCGTTCCGCACCGG
>DATEOL010000459.1:0-7157 GCA_035274025.1 Gemmatimonadales bacterium
GGGTCGCGGTCGATCGCGGATCCTTGAGCAGCGTGAGCGGGACCGTCTCCGACTTGTCCCCTGCGGTGATGCGCACCGAGTAGGTGCCCGGAGGTGCCGTCGGACCCTGGGTGCCCGCGGCCCAGAAGATCATCTTGTCGAACCGGCTCGCGTCCGGATACCGCAGGTTCCAGGTGAACCGGTTGAGGCCCTGCGCGTTCGGCGCCCGCGGAGTCGGCGGGGGACCGTCGCCCGGCCTGGGCGTCGGGCGCGACGTCACCGCGGCCGCGGCCTGGAGTACGCCCAGGTTCCGCAGGCTGTCGGCACGGGCCTGCGCCACGGCCTTCGACGTCGTGTCTCCCTTGGCGGAATCGGGCGCGTCGCTGCTGTAGCTCCGGATCAGCTCGCCCTTCGCGTTGAGGAAGTCGAGCTTCACTTTCTGTCCGCTGCTCTTGAGCCAGTAGCTGATCTGCGCCCCGGGCAGGCCCGGCGTGCGATACGCCGGCCTCGGCGCGAACAGGTGCACGTCCTTCGCGGCCAGGTCCGCGCTGAGCTGCCGGAGCACCGAGATGTCGTCGAGGATCCAGAAGGAGCGACCGTGCGACGCGAGCACGATGTCACCCTCCTTGATCACGAGGTCGTGAATCGGCACCGGCGGGAGGTTGAGCTGGAGCGACTGCCAGGACGCGCCGTCATTGAACGACACCCAGACGCCCCGCTCCGTCCCGGCGTACAGCAGCCCGCGCTTCTCCGGGTCTTCACGGATGACGCGGGTGAAATCGGCGGGACGAATCCCCGTGACGATCTTCGTCCAGGTCTTGCCGTAGTCGGTCGTCTTCCAGAGGTACGGCTTCATGTCGTTCAGCTGGAAACGATTCCCGGCCAGGTAGGCGGCGCCCGCCTGGTGCGGTGACGCCTCGATGATGGACATGCGGGTCCACTCGAGCGCATCGGGGGGCGTCACCTTCGTCCAGGTCTTGCCGCCGTCGCGGGTGACCTGCACCACGCCGTCGTCGGTTCCGGCCCAGATCACGCCCTTCTCTTTCGGTGACTCGCTCACCGTGAAGATGGTCCCGTAGTACTCGACGCTGGTCTGGTCCTTGGTGATCGGTCCGCCCGAAGGACCCAGCGTGCGCGGATCGTTTCGGGTGAGGTCGGGACTGATGATCTCGAACGAGTCGCCGTCGTTATCGGTGCGGAACAGTACGTTCGACCCGACGTAGAGCACCTTGGGGTCGTGGGGCGAAACCACGATCGGATAGGTCCACTGCGGCCGGTACTTGAGGTTGACCGCCGAGTGCCCCATCGGGTTCATCGGCCAGGGACTCACATCCCGCTGGACTCCGGTGCGGATGTCGGTCCTGCCGAGAAAGCCGCCGTAACAGCCTGCATACACGATGTCGGGGTCGTCGGGACGCACGGCGATGTACCCCGACTCGCAACCGCCCACGTCGTACCAGGCGGCGTTGCCGTCGTTGGCCACGGGCCCGTCCTGCCCGCCAGCGGGACGGCTGGTGCCGCAGACGGTGCTGTTGTCCTGCTGGGCGCCACAGATGCGGTAGGGAAAGTGATTCGTGGCGGTGACATGATAGAACTGCGCCGTCAGGTAGTCCTGGTCGGTCCAGCTGCGGCCGCCGTCGCGCGACACGTTGGCGCCGCCGTCGTTGGCCTCGATCATCCGCTTGTTGTCGTCGGCCGCGATCCAGAAATCGTGGCTGTCACCGTGCGGCGCGTTGGTGTTGGTCCAGGTGCGGCCGCCATCGACCGACTTCTGGAACGACACGTTGCTCGCCCAGACGATGTTGGGGTCCTTCGAGTCGGCGTAGATCCGGCTGTAGTACCAGGCCCGCTGCCTGAGCTTCCGCTCCGAGTTGATCTTGCTCCAGGTCTCGCCGCCGTTCACGCTGCGGAAGACGCCACCGGAATCCGATTCGATGAGGGCGTACACCAGGCCCGCCTGCGCCCCCGACGCGCTGAGGCCGATGTTGCCGATGAGACCCTTCGGCAATCCGGGATTGCGGGTGATCTCCTTCCAGGTCTCCCCGGCGTCGGTCGACTTGAAGATCCCGCTCCCGGCACCGCCGCTCACCAGCATCCACGGCGTCCGTCCCGCCTGCCAGAACGCGGCGTAGAGGGTATTCGGGTCGGTGGGATCCATGGAGAGGTCGATGGCACCAGTGGAGTCGTTGCGGAAGAGCACCTGCTTCCAGGTCGCTCCGCCGTCGCTCGACTTGTAGATCCCGCGATCGGGCGTCGGTCCCCAGACCTGCCCCAGCGCCGCGACGTAGACCAGGTCGGGATTCCGCGGGTTCACCCGGATCTTCGAGATGTGGCGGGTCTCCACCAGCCCGATGTAGGACCAGGTCTTCCCGGCGTCGGTGGTCTTGTAGACGCCGTCACCGTGCGAGGTGTTGCCCCGAATGGGGAACTCGCCGCCGCCCACGTACACGATATCGGGGTTCGACTCGGCGACCGCGATGGCGCCGATGGTCCCGCCGAAGTACTTGTCGGTCACCGGCGTCCAGGTGATCCCGTTGTCGCTCGACTTGAGAACGCCCCCGCCCGTCGTCCCCATCCAGTACTCGTTGGGTCGCGCGACGGAGCCCGTGGCGGCGACCGAACGGCCGCCCCGGAGCGGGCCGGTATTGCGCCATCGCAATGAGCTGTAGACGGTGGTGTCGATGGACTGCGCGAGGACGGACGCCGGCAGCAGCAACAGCAGCGCAGCACCGGAGAGGCGTGAAAAACGCACGGATGGCTCAAGGGACGGGGAGAGGGAATAATAGTGGTCGCGAGTCGCGACTCGCGACTATTCTGCCCGCAGCGCCACCCCCGGATCCACCGCCGTCGCCCGCCGCGCCGGCAGCGTACTCGCCGCGAGCGCCGCTCCCACCAGTGCGATCGTCACTCCCGCGAAGACGACCGGATCGAACGCGCTCACCCCCATGAGGAAGGTGCTCAGCGCGCGCGTCACCCCCAGCGCGATCACGAGACCGATCGCCGCGCCGATGGCGGCCACCCGAAGGCCATTGCCCAGCACCAGCCACGAAATGTCCTTCACCCGGGCACCGAGCACCCGGCGAATCCCCAGCTCCCGCTCCCGCTGCGAGACGTTGTACGCCATGACGCCGTAGACGCCGATGAGCGAGAGCAGCAGCGCCATCGCCCCGAATGTCGTCAGCAGCTTGGGCATGATCGTGTTCTGGATCTGATTGTCGCGCACGTGACTCGCAAGCGTCCGCATCTCATAGACCGGCAGGTTCGGCGCCGCCGCCGCTACGGCCGCGCGGACCTGCCCGGAGAGTTGGGCCGGATCGACGCCGGTCCGCACCAGGTAAGTCGGCGAGCGCATCACGTACTGCAAGGTCGGGAAGTAGGCGATGGGCGGCGCGGGCTCATCGGGTCCGAACTCGCGCACGTCAGCCACGACCCCGACGACCTCCCAGGTGTGGCTGAAGAAGGTGATGCGGTGGCCCAGCGGCTCTCCGTCCTTCCAGTGTCTCCGCACGAACGCCTCGTTGACGAGCACGGCGTTCGGCGCACCCTGGCGATCGGCGTCTCCGAGGTCACGTCCCCGAACGACCTTGAGACCCATCGCCTGGGTGATCCCGGACAGCACGCCGCGGTACTGGAGCACCGGTCGTTCGCCCTCCGGCGGCGGCGGCTCCCCTTCCACGGTGTAGTAGGTCCCGTTGCCTCCACTCATGGGGAGCGACGAGATCGAGCCCGCGGCCTCGACCCCCGGAATCTCCCGGATCCTGGCGAGGATGTTCTCCTCGACCTGCATCACCTCGATCGAATCGGGAAACTCCCGCGTCCCGAGGTTGACCGCGAAGGCGAGCGCCCGGTCCTTGTCGAATCCGAGCGGCGTCATCTGCATCCTGAGCGCGCCCTTGATCATGAGTCCGGCGGAGATCAGCAGGACCTGCGCGAGCGCGACTTCTCCCACCACGAACGCGGTCCGGAGCCGGCGGTGCTTGAGGCCACTCGAGCCGCCGCGCCCGCCCTCGGCGAGCGCCTGGGAAAGCCGGTCACGGGTGACCTGCAGGGCCGGCGCGGTGCCGAACACGATACCCGCCGCGATCGAGACGATCACCGCATAGCCCAGGACCGGGCCGTCGATCCCCAGCGAATCCACCCGGGGGAAGTCAGTGGGCATGATCGTGCGGAAGAGCCCGATCCCCCAGAACGCGCCGATGAGCCCGATCGCGCAACCGAGTCCAGCCAGGATGAAGGACTCCGTCATCAGCTGGCGGACGAGGCGGCCGCGTCCCGCGCCGAGCGCGGCGCGGACCGAGAGCTCGCGGGCGCGGGATGCGCCCCTGGCGAGCAGCAGGTTGGCCACGTTGGCGCAGGCGATGAGGAGGACGAACGCGACCGCGACCAGGCAGATCCTCCCGGCCTGGCGACCTTCCTTGTCGACCACCTCGTCGAGGAGGGTGATGACCCGGACACCCATCCCCCCGTTCGTCGTGGGATAGGCCTGGGCCAGTCGCGATCCGATGGCGTCCATCTCCGAGCGCGCGGTGGCGAGTGTGGCACCTGCCGTCAGGCGGCCGAGGACCCGGATATACCTGGAGTCTCGCGTTTCCTCGGGCTGGGCCAGCGGGGCCCAGACATCCATGACGTTTTGTGGAAACGTGAAGCCGGCGGGCATCACGCCGACGATGGTCACCATCTGACCATCGAGCCGGATCACCTTGTTGAGGATGTTGGGGTCCCCCTCGAACCGGCGATGCCAGAACTCATCGGAGATGATCGCCACCCCGTCGCGACCGGCCTGCTCCTCTTCCCTGGTAAAGGTGCGACCGAGGGCCGGCCGGACCTTGAAGACGGAGAAGAACTCGGGGCTCACCCGGGTCCCGGTCACCCGCTCCGGAGCCTCGGCGTCATCCGAGAGGTTGAAGCTCGAGTTGCGGTAGGCCGCGAGCTCCACCGTCTTGCTCTGGTCCCGCCAGTCCCGGTAGTCGGCCAGGGAAATGGAAATGTCATCCCACCCCCGGGAGGGATTGCTGGACCAGAGCTGGACCATTCTCCCCGAGTCCTCATATGGGAGGGGCCGGAGGAGCAGGATGTCGACCGCGGCGAACAAGGTGACGTTGACCGCGATCCCCAGGGCGAGGGACAGGGTCGCCACGAGGACCAGTCCCGGGCTCCTACGGAGGGAGCGGAGGGCGAACCGGATGTCCTGGAGGATTATGTCCATGATCCGCATTCTACGGCGTGAGGCGGACATACGTTTCACTCTGAGTCGACAGTCTACGGTCGACGGTCGACGGTCGACCCAAGCAACGCTTTCCGAAGTGCGGGCATCTCAGTGTGTGAGGCCGGCGAAGAGGCCGGCAAGTTCCCGAGAGGATCCGATGGTGATGCGTTGCGATAGTGAGCACGTCCTGGCATACGAGCTGTATGACGACACCGGGCATTCGCTGGGCAGGATTCTGATGCCAAGGGACGAAACGATCGTGGGTGCTCTGGCGCGCACCGTGTTACTTCGGCGAGAGCTTCCGCCGGTCCGCCCCCAGACGTACGGGGCCGGTGGGGGGACCCCTGCAAGAGCCGCGTGAGTACGGGACGGACGGCAACGGTAGGGGCGCGGGGGCCATAGTCGGCCCCCGCACTTTTTTCATATCCTCTGCCCCGGAGCTTCGGCAACTACGATTTCAGATTCCAGATTCCAGGTTTCTGATTCCAGAGGTGAAAACGCACCTCTGAAATCTGGAATCTGGAATCTGAAATTGCTGTTATACTGCTGAATGCGGCTGGTGCTCCTCACTCTCCTCGCATTGCAGTCGACAGCCGGCGGCAACGGTCACGTATCCGACTCTCTCATAGCTGTCGCCGAGCGGGCGCTGTCGAATGGCCAGCCCTGGAAGGCATCCCGCGCCGTCGCTCCCCTGCTCGAATCGCCCACCACTCGAACTCCACCAACGATTCTCCTCGCCGCGCGTGCCGCGGCGGGATGGGACGGATGGGAAGCGGTCACCAGGCTGCTGGTGGGACTCGACTGGCTCGACAACAGCTTCGAGGGTGACGGCCGCGCGCTGCTCGCCCGCGCGATGGTCGAGCGGGGTGACCCCAAAGCAGTAGACCACGCGCGATTGGCGCTCGCCGGAACCACGAGCGATCGCAAGAAGGGCGAGCGCTATCTCGTCCTCGCGCGGGCGTTCGATCGGACCGGGCGGCTCGACAGCGCCTCTACCTCGTACCGACAGGCCGCGCTCCGGCTGCCCCTGATCGCCGACTGGCTCTACCTCCGCGCCGCCGGCGTGCTGGTCGACAGCGCCGCCCGTGCGGACCTCTTCGCGCTGATGAAGTCCCCCGCGGCGCGCGATCGCATCCGCTGGACCGATGCCCTGGCCAGCGAGCGCACCGGCTACCTGCCCCGAGCGATCCGGCTGTACGAACAACTGGGATCTTCCGTCACCGCGCTCAGGCTTCGCGCCGTGACGGCGAAGAATCCCAGCGAGAAGGCTCAGGTTCGTCGTGAGATGGTGGCGCTCCTGCCCAAGCTCTCCGTCGCCCAGATCCCCTCGGCGCTCAATGTCCTCGATGGCGAGCTGGCTCCCCTTCCGCGCGAGGACGAGCTGGTCGCCTCCCGGCGGGCGGCCGCGGCGAGCCAGCTCGAGCGCTCGGCTCGCGGCTTCGCGAAACTCTCCCGCACCGGCACGCTCGCCGAGGGCGACCAGATCGCCTACGGAACGGTGCTGGCTCGCCTCGGCCGGCATCGAGATGCTATCGCGCAGTTCGATCGGGTAAAGAGCGGACCCCGGCTGGTCGAAGCCCGCTACCTGCGGGCCCGAAGTCTCTTCCGTACCGCGGGCGACGCGGCCGCGAACGCAGCGCTGCGCGAGGTGCGCGACTCCTTCCCCGAGGAGACGAGCTGGTCCGCCACGGCGGCGTGGCTGCTGGCAGATGGCCTGGTCGAGGACGGCAACGATTCCGCCGCGGCCCGCGAGTTCGCCGAGATCGCGCGCCGCTTTCCCTCGACCAGCCACGGGGATCGGGCCGGGTTCCAGGCGTCGCTCCTCCGTTTCATCGGCGACGAGGACAGTCTCGCCGCCCAGGGATTCGATCGGCTGGTTGAGCTCAAGCCGGCGGGTTCGGAGGCGACCGCGGCGATCTACTGGGCTGGGCGTGCGTGGGAAGCGGCCGGCGATTCGGCGCGCGCCAGGGAA
>DATEOL010000460.1:0-4067 GCA_035274025.1 Gemmatimonadales bacterium
TCGTCCTCGTGAGTTATGGTCCAGGCGGACATTGTCTCACCGTCTCAATCGTCTCATCGTCTCAATCGTCTCAATCGTCTCAATCGTCTCAATCGTCGCAGCGTCTCATCGTCTCAGCGTCTCAAGCGTCTCAGCGTCTCAGCGTCTCCGCGTCTCATCGTCTCATCCCAACCGCCCCAACCGCCGCAACCGCCGCAACCGCCGCAACCGTCCCAACCGTCATACTCTCTCCAGCACCAGCGCGAACCCCGTCCCCCCGGCCGCGCAAATCGACACCAGTCCGAACTGGACATCGCGTCTTACCATCTCATTTGAGATCGTGGTGATGATCCGCGCCCCCGTCGCCCCAAACGGATGCCCGATCGCGATCGACCCGCCCATCATGTTGGTCTTGCCCCAGTCGATGTCGCCCAGGGGGGCGCTCCGGCCCACCCGGTCGGCCCAGGCCTGCGTTCCCCACGCCTGCACATTAGACAACACCTGGGCCGCAAACGCTTCGTGGATCTCGATCAGCCCAAGGTCGTGCCAGCCGATTCCGGCCCGATCGAGCGCCTTGGGGACTGCCCAGGCGGGCCCGGAAAGCAGCTGCCACCCCGGATCTACGGCGGCAACCGCATAGCTCCGCACCGCGACCAGCGGCCGGTATCCCAGGGAGTAAGCTTTTTCTGCAGACATCATGAGGACCATCCCCGCCCCGTCCGTCAACGGCGAAGAGTTGCCTGCCGTGACGGTCCCGTACTTCCGATCGAAGACTGGCTTCAACGCGGCCAGGGATTCCAGCGAAGCATCGGCCCGAATGCCGTTGTCGCTGGTAATCGGCTCGCCCATGTCCTTGCCGCCAAACCAGGGCGCGATCTCCGCAGTCAGCCGCCCATCCGCCGTTCCGCCCGCCGCCCGCTGGTGACTCATCAGCGCGACCCGGTCCTGCGCCTCGCGGGTGATGCCATTCTCCTTCGCCATCCGCTCGGCCGACTGACCCATGGTCTCGCCGGTCGAGGGCTCCGCGATCGCCGGCGCCACCGGCACCAGGTCGCGCGGCTTCACGCTGGCGAACAGTCGCACCCTGTCGCCCAGCGACTTCGCCTTGCTGGCCGCGACCAGGATCTGGGAGAAGCGCTTCGAGTGCAGGATCGGAATATCCGAGAGACTCTCGACCCCGCCCGCGATGATCACGTCGGCGTGGCCGTTCATGATCTGCTCGGCGGCGTTGGTCACCGCCTGCCCGCCCGAGGCACAGGCGCGATTCAGCGAATAGGCCGGGATGTCGCGGGGAAACTGGGGGAGGAGACTCACCTCGCGCGCGACATTGGGGGCGAGCGGCGACGAGAGGACCTGCCCCACGATCACCTCGTCGACTTCCTTGCCCGACAGCTCGGTCCTGTAGAGCAGCTCGCGCGCGGCGTGCCGGGCGAGCGCCACGCCCGACACATTATTGAATGCTGTCCCGCTCTTGGCGAATGGAGTACGAAGGCCGGCAACGACGACCGCGCGCCGGTTCGGTGGGACGCTGCGCATGACTCAGGCTACTTTCTTCCGGGCTACGATCGCGGCGACCGCGCTCCAGTGGACACCTTCCACCGGCTCCAGTGCCTCACGCCCGTGCAATACATCGAACGCGGGGAGCAGGTTGGCGAGTTCCCCGCGCTTGAGCAGGTGATCGTCGCTGGTGGGTCCCCAGTCGAAGGCCTTCTGGTCCTCGAGGAAGGTCTCCATCATGAACATCCCGCCGGGCCGCAGGAACTCGGTCAGCGCCGACATCCGGGCCCGGTCGAGATAATTGAACATAAGGAGAACGTCGAACGTGCCGAGGGGCGGAGCGGACCCGGTGAGGTCCCACTGCAGGAAGGTGATCTTCAGCCCGCGTGACTTCGCGGCCTGCTTCCCGGCTTCGAGCCGCGCGGGGTCCTTGTCGACGGCGGTCACGTCGGCGCCCAGCTCGGCGGCCGCGATGGCGTGGCGGCCCGACCCGCAGGCCAAATCCAGCACCCTGGCACCGCGCACGATCAGGTGGCGGTGCCAATCGAACCACGTACTGGGACGGGGGAGGTCGGCTGGGGTGGTGATATGACAGTCTCAGTGCGCACCGCGGTCCAAGACCTGGCGGGGCGGGAGCTGGATCTCCTGGTCATCGGCGGCGGCATCACGGGGGCGGGCATCCTCCGCGACGCGGCCATGCGCGGTCTCCGCGCGGCCCTGGTCGACCAGGGAGACTTCGGCGCGGGCACCAGCTCGCGTTCCAGTCGCCTGATCCATGGGGGGCTCCGCTACCTCGAGCACGGCCAGATGCGACTGGTCTTCGAAGCCCTGCGCGAACGCTCGATCCTGCTCCGCATCGCGCCTCACCTGGTCCACCCGCTGCCCTTTGCCTTCCCCGCCTTCAAGGGCGACCGCGTCCCCCGCTGGAAACTGGCCGTGGGACTCGGCCTGTACGGTGTCCTGGCCGCAGGCGGGAATGTGCCGCGACCCCGCATCTTCGGCAAGGCGGGCATGCTTGCCCTGGAGCCAAACCTTCGGGTCAAAGGGCTTACGGGCGGGGGACTGTACTACGACGCCCAGTGCGACGACGCGCGCCTCGTCATCGGGACCCTCCGGTCGGCGATCGCTCACGGGGCGCATGCTTGCAACTACGCGCGAGTGACCGCACTCGTGACGGAAAACGGTCGCGTTGCCGGGGTGGACCTCGTTGGAGAGGTCGGTCAGGTGGCGCAGGTCAGGGCGAAAACGGTGGTCAACGCGACCGGACCCTGGACCGACCAGCTTCGGAAAATGGAGGACCCTGCGGCCGAGCCGCTCCTTCGGCTGACACAAGGTTCACACATCGTCGCGAGGCGCTCCCGGCTCGGCCACACCCGCGCGATCACCTGCCTGAGTCCCATCGACGGTCGCGTCATGTTCATCCTGCCCTGGGGCGACCTCTCCTATATAGGTACGACCGACACCGACTACACCGGTGACCCGGCCCAGGTCCATCCGACCCGGGAAGACATCACCTATCTCCTGCGTTCCGCGAATTCGGTCTTTCCGCACGCCCGGCTCGACGAGCACGACGTCGTCGCGTCCTGGGCCGGGGTGCGGGCGCTGATCGACGGGCACAGCGCGGGACCCGCGTCGTCGGTGAGCCGGGAGCACAAGGTCGTGACGGGATCGGGCGGGATGATTTCGGTGGCGGGGGGGAAGTTGACGACGTATCGGAGGATGGCGGCGGAAGTTGTGGACCTCGTCCTGGCGGATCGGCGGCTCGGCGGATCGGCGGAAACGCCCGACTCGACCCACGCATCCGCCGGAACCGATACGGAGCCGCTGCCAGGCGGAGAATCCGCGACGTTCGAGCCCTTCCAGACTGCCGGCGCCGAGCTTGGTCTCCCGCCAGCCACCGTCGAGCACCTGATCCGGACCTTCGGGACCGAGACCGCCGCGGTCTACAACCTGATTCGTGGGGACCGGAAGCTTCGGCAACAGATCCACCCCGAGCATCCGGCGATCGCGGCCGAGGTAGTGCAGATCGTTCGCCGGGAGATGGTCGTGTACCCGGAGGACGTGCTCACCCGAAGGCTGCGCCTGGCGACCGAGACGTCGGACGGGGGAAAGGCGGCGTTGAATCGGGTAGCTGCGCTGATGGCGTAGGGGCCGAGGCAGGTCACGGCCCCAGTGTACACATCGTTAGATTTCACCCCGTGAAAACGACCGATGTAAACCCCTTCGAAACCGCCAACGCCGGCTTCGCCCAGGCGTTGTACGAAGATTATTTGCGCGATCCGGCCTCGGTTTCCCCGGAGTGGAAGGCCCTGTTCGATGCCGGAGTCGTGGGCGAGAAGCCGCCCGTCCCACCAACCGCCTCAACCGCCCCAACCGTCCCAACCGCCGGGAACGGAGCCGGATCCGCGGAGCGGGTGGAGGTCAAAGGCCCGGCAGCGAGACTCGCCGCCAACATGGAGGAGTCGCTCGGGGTTCCGACCGCGACCACCTTCCGCCAGCTCCCGGTCACCGTCCTCGAGTCCGAGCGCGCGCGCTTGAACGCGGCCCTCGCCTCGCGCGACATCAAGCTGAGCTTCACCCACATCATCGCG
>DATEOL010000461.1:0-3010 GCA_035274025.1 Gemmatimonadales bacterium
GAATTGCGTACTTCGATTCCCCCACGAGCCCGCCGAGGGGGATCGCGGGGTTTGCGCGGGTGAAGGCCGTGACGCTCCGGTATCGGATGCAGAGCCAGAGGATATAGAGGAGGACGGGGGCATAGAACGCCCAGAGCGGCCAGAACTCCCAGCGGGTGAGCCTGCGCCAACGCGAGAGCAGGAGGCGCCGGCCCCGCCAGGTCACCAGGCTCACGGCGAATCGCACCAGGACGTACAGCAGGACCAGTCCGGCGACAAAGGCGGGACCGGCAAGCCTCCCCGTGGTCGAGAACCATTCGAGCAGCTGCCCCCCGAACACCGAAGCAGCTCCCACGAGGAGTGGGACCCAGAGCACCGACGCGAGGATGAACGCCCCCAGGAACGGGAGCAGCCTCGTGTGCAGCATGCCGGCGGCCACGTATGTCGGGAGTCGCGTGCCCGGCATGAAACGGGAAGCCAGCACCAGCCAGACGCCGCGGCTCTCGAACCAGGTGCTGCTGCGAGCGACATCCGCTTCGGAGACGAACCACTTGAGCGGCGCCATGCGGAGCGCCGGCCGGCCGATCCAGCGTCCGGCGAGGTAAAGCAGCAGGTCGCCGACCACGATGCCGATCAGGCAGGCGAGGACGGCGGAGAGAAATCCGATGGTTCCGCGACCAACCAGCAGGCCCGCGGCGATGCAGGCGAGGTCCTCGCTGACCAGGGTCGCGGCGCCGAGCAGGAAGAGCACGATGGCAAGCGAGAAGCCGACCGGACGCGGCGCGGTGCGGGGATCCCAGGGCTCCGCCGCCCGTGCCACTCGCGCGGGATCAGCGGTAGCCCGGACCGTGGCGGTGCCCGCATCGACTTTGCCGACGAATTTCCCGATCCGCGCGGCCATGTCGCCCGCGCGCGCGAACGCCATGAAGTGATCGCCGGGGATCAGCTCCACCTCGGCCTGGGGAACGAGCCGGCCATGTTCCGTCGCGATGGCCGGCGGCACCAGAACATCATGGTCACCCTGGATGATGAGCGCCGGACCCTGCCATCCCGCGAGAATCCGGCGGAGCGGGCGCTGGTCGGTGTCGTAGAAGTTCCGGGCGTACTCGACCGTCATGAACCCGTCGTCCCAGCGGCCGAAATGCGGCATGCCTTCGCGGAGCAGCCAGAGCGCGCCGAGCTGAAGAGCGTGGAGAGAGTGATTGAGGAGGTAGTCGCCGAGCAGCTCGTATTCCTGGGCGCCGATCCCCGAAAGCAGGATGAGGGAGGCGACTCGCTCGGGACCGATCCCCGCCATTTCGATCGCGACGCCGCCACCCATGCTGAACCCCACCACGTGCGCTTTCGCCACCTGGAGGGAATCGAGCAGCTGCAGCACGTACGCGGCGTGGGCGCGCACGGAATAGCAGGGGACCTTGCGCGTCGAGGCACCAAAGCCAGGCAGGTCGGGGGCGATGACCCGATGGGTGGCGGCGAGCGCCAGCGCCATCGCGCGGACTTCGCTGTTGTCGCCCGGGCTTCCGTGAATGAACACGATGGGCGGCCGGCTGTCATGGACACCGGTATCGATGGTCGCGATGCGGACGTGGGTACCCACGGCCACGACGCGCTCATCCTGCCGGGGGACGGGCTGGAAGGGATGGGTCCTGCGCCAGAGCTGTGAAAACGCGAGCAGGACGAGCCACGTGATCAGGACCCGCCGCCAGATCCCGCGCTTCTTCCGGGTCACACCACCGACGTTCTCGGAAGGGATCGAGCGATGCGCTCCGTGGTCTCACCCGGCGGGCCGGGGATGTAATGCACGTCGATCGAGTCGGGGCGGACGTCGATCCGGGTAAAGCTCACTGTCCCGGCTTCGGGGCGGTGCATGCAGATGGAGAGCGGCCCCTTGTCGGGAATGTGGCTGGCGTGGATGGCCTCGAACGACTCCGGGGTGGGATAGGTCGGATGAGTCGGACGGGTCGGATCAAAGTCTTTCCATCGCTTGAACAGCGCCCCCCGGTCGCGGGTTGCCATCTCCTGGTCGAAGCCCGAGCTGGTCAACACCAATCCCGTATCGACAACCTGGCTCAGCGAGAGCTCCTCGCCGTTCCACGCGAGGAGCCGTGCGCCGCGACCCACCTCGAAGGCGGCGAGCGTGAAGGGCTGATAGAGCTTGAGTGGCTCCTCGCGCAGCCGGCGCTCCACGTCGTCCTTGGTTTTCTCCCCGATGAGGGACGTGACCAGCAATCCCCGGCTGATCCATTCTCCTTCCGCGCTCATCGGTGATTCGTGCCAGCGATTCAGGATGGCGAGCGTGACCCCGTGGCCATTGGCGCCGATCCAGGTGCCGTGGCTCTGTCCATCGATCGGGGCGATCCAGGGCACCGGGCCATCCTGGATCGAGGGCGGCAGTCCCGCTGCGCGCGTGGGCCGCTCGTCGCGGTTCATGAAGACGGAATACCCCGCGACTCCGCGGATCCAGCTCAGGGTGCACATCAGTGCGCGGAGCGCTGCCAGGCGACGGTGGAAGGGGCGACGCCGAAATCGCAGGGAACCTTCTCCGCGCTGGCGAGAAGCAGCTTGATGATGGCGTAGTGGTGCACCGTGTGGCTCACGAGGAAATGCAGCTCGCGGCCGAGCGAGGAGGGCTGCGGCTCGCCGGGGGCCTGGGCGGAGCAGGCGGCGACGACCTGCAGAGGCGTGTCGTAGGGCGTGCAGTCCAGCGCGCCGAGTCGCTCGATCAGTAGACCGGTGTCGCGGCCCGCCACGTCACGATCGGTTTCGACTTCGACGTTGCGGCGTCGTGCGTCGTAGTCGACCCGCGCCTCCTCGATTCCGTCGACGAGCGCGCGATAATGGTCGAGCACGTGCCGGTACTGGGCGCCGACGCTGCTCCGGCCGGGCGGGCACTCGCGGTAGTCGCCATCGGCGAGGACACGCAGGAGGTCGAGCCCCTGCTCCAGGAGCGCGATGCTGCTCTCGAGTGCATTCAGGGAGTCACGAGTCACGAGTCACGAGTCGCGAGTTGAGGCCCGACGGGCGTGAAGGT
>DATEOL010000462.1:0-5702 GCA_035274025.1 Gemmatimonadales bacterium
TTCGCGAGTCGCGCATCCACTTCGCGGCCGTGATCGAGGAGGCGCGCATCGCCGGCCTCGAGACCAGGGAGATCGCGAACATCCTGGCCCAGTCGAACATCGAGGATGGCATCCGCCCCGAGCTGCGTGCTTCCCTGGAACAGATCCTCGTGGAAGACCGCAGCCAATAAGCGCCAAATTGAAAGGATTCCCGTGACGCTCGCTCGCCTTGCCTCCGCGCTGTGCCTCTCCCTGCTGGTCACCCCAGCCGGTGCGCAGACCAACCCGAACTCCGCAGCGATCGACCGGGACGTCTGGGCTCCGGTGGCTGCATCGGTCAAGAACGACGACATCGTCGCGATGGGAAAGACCTATCACCCCGACGCGATCCTCGTGATGCGGAGCGGCACCAAGCGCATCAGCGAAGCGCTCGCCGGCTGGGGCAGGGACATGGTCACCAACAAGGGGAAGGGAATCACGGCGACGGTGGAGTTCCGGTTCAGCCAGCGGCAGGACGACGCCGAGACGGCGTTCGAGACCGGGATGTTCAAGTACGCCACCAGGGACAAGGCGGGCGTCAGCACGCCGCGTTACATCAAGATGGAAGCGCTCCTGGTGAAGACCGGTGGGAAGTGGAAGATGATCATGGAGCACCAGCTGGAGGCGGTGGACGAGGCGGCCTGGAACGCGCTGCCGCACTGACGAAAAAGCGGGCCGGGCAATGCCCGGCCCCCTGGAAGGCTCCGATCCGCCGATCTACGGCTTCTCCTTGAGCTCCCTGATCAGGAAGTCGGTCACCGCCCGGCTCACATCGATCCAGGTCTTGTAACGCAGGAAGTCGTGGATCTCGTCGGGGATGATCATCTCCTCGAAGCGCACGCCCTGGGCCCGAAGCCGCTGGGCGAGGTCCACCGTCTGGCTCACCTGCACGTTCCGATCATCGTCGCCGTGAATCAGCAGGACCGGTGACTTCCACGTCGCCATGTCGGCCACCGGCGACGACTGCCACATCACCATGATCGCCTGGTCCAGATCGGCCGGCTTCTCCGGGCGGAGCGAGATGTTGGAGAGACGCGTGAGATCGGAGGTCCGGTCGTGCACGCCGTGGATGTCGACGCCCGCCGCGAAAAGATCCGAGTTCCGAGCGAGCGCCATCGCCGTCAGGTATCCGCCGTACGATCCGCCCCAGATCCCGATCCGCTCCCCGTCGACGTCGGCGCGACCGCGGAGGTAGTGCGCCGCGGCCTGCACATCCATGTATTCCGAGGCGCCGGCGGAGCCCGCGCGATCGGGATTCATGAACTTGTCGCCGTAGCCGATGCCGAGCCGGTAGTTCACCGCGACCACCACGAAGCCCTGGCTCGCGAGGTACTGGTTCACCGCGTAGTCGGAGGCGTAGTAGTGCCAGTAGTGATAGCCGAGCAGCATCTGGCGCGGCGGGCCGCCGTGGACGTAGACGATGGCGGGGTGCTTGCCGGGTCCGAGGTCGTTGCGCTTGAAGAGCTGCATGTGGACCGGCAGCCCGTCGATCGACGAGATGACCACGCGCTCGGGCGTGACCAGGCTTGAGGACGGGAAGTCGGGAGGAAGGCGGTCGCCACTGAGGACCTTCGGGGTTCCACCATCGATCGAAACAATCGCTGCCTGCGGAGGACGGCGTGGTCCACTTGAGAGCAGAGCAATCTGTCGCCCGTCGCCCGTCGCCACTGCCCCCCACTCGATGTCCGTCCCACGAGTCAGCTGCACCGGCTGCGCGGCATCGACCGGGACCTTGAAGAGGTGGCGGCGATCGTCGTCCGCCGTTTCGGTGCCCGTGTTCGCGTTGTAGACCACGAACCGCTTGTCGGGCGACATGGTGACGAACTCCACCATGAAGTTCCCCGGCGTGAGCAGCGTCGGCTCCGCACCGCCCGCCGCGGGCACCGAATAGAGGTGGGGCCAGTTGTCCATGTTGGCGAGGAACACGAGACGATCGCCCGCACCCCAGGCGAGATTGACACCACCCTGGGTGCGCGGCCTCGAGCCGAGCAGGGTGTTGGGGCTGGCCCAGGCGGTCCTGGAGACTCCGCTCACTGCGTCGACGACGCGAAGCGACCAGGGCCGCGGGTGACGCTCGAGGATCGTCCGCGGCGCGCCACCCTGACCCGGCTCGGCGACGTACGCAATGCGCTTGCCATCGGGCGACCAGACCGGCGAGCTCACGCGATCGGTGGTCGGCGCGAGCCATTTGATCGGTGTGCCGGCCGCGCTGTAAAGGCCAAGCAGGCTGTAGCCACCGCGATTGGAGACGAACGCGAGGGACGTCCCATCGGGTGACCAGGAGAGGTCGCTGGTGCGGCCGCGCGCAAAGAAGAGCGCCTCGGCCTTCGCGTCTGGAGTAAGCGCGATCGCGAAGACCTGACCGTCCTTGATGAACGCGATGCGATCGCCCTTCGGATTCATGAGCGGCTCGTCACCCAGGGTCAGCGATTTCCCGCCTCCTCCCGCCCACCCGACCGACCAGATCTCCACCCGGGTACGGGTGGTTCCGCTGGCCGGATTGGGCTCGATGCCGCCGGGCGACGCCCAGTTGCTGCCATGATCGCCGCCCCGCACGAAGACGAGGGTGGCGCCGTCGGGCGCGAAGGCGAGCTGGGTCAGGGCCTGTCCGTCGTCGTCGGTGAACGTGGTGAGCTGCTTCGG
Source organism: Gemmatimonadales bacterium (assembly GCA_035274025.1). Taxonomy (GTDB): domain Bacteria; phylum Gemmatimonadota; class Gemmatimonadetes; order Gemmatimonadales; family GWC2-71-9; genus SZUA-320. The sequence goes on from DATEOL010000462.1 coordinate 2,662, forward strand.
CGTCCAGGCCGGACCCTCCGCGCCCCAGACGTTTCGCACGCCCTTGTCGTCGAGGACCCACGCGACCCTTTGGCCGGTGGACGCGCTCACGAGCTCGGTGGGGAAGGGAAAGGTGACGAACCGGTCGACGGCCTGGGGAGCAGACTGGGCGGCGAGGCCGCTGGCCAGCAGGGAGAAAGCGAAACCGATGGAACGATTCATGATGCCTTCCAGATGTCAGGCAGGAAATGAGAAGATACCCGACCTCGTCTGTCCCGGCACCACGGCAGGAGCAGGGGGTGCGTCCTCGAAAAAGCCATCCGCATAAGTCGTGCGCTTGGCGAGATGGTCTTCCCAGGCGGACAACTTATGCGGATAGCTTTTTCAGGGACGCACCCCCTGCTCCTGCCGTGGTGCCGGGATTGGGAGGCCCGGGATGTAGTCTGCACCTGCTTCAATCTGTACGCTGGATCCCTCGAGTGCGTTACCCAGCGGCATCGCCCGCCCGCCGAGACACTTGGCCAGGAACTGCTCGCCGATAGCCCAGAACGAGAAACTGTTCGCCGGCCGGAGCAGTCCGTGGCCTTCATCCGGGTAGACGGCGTACACGACGGGCACGCCCGCGGCCTTCATCGCCGCGACCACCGTATCCGACTGGTACTTGGGAACCCGCGAATCGTTGACGCCCTGCCCGATGAGGACCGGATGCCTGGTGTCCTTCGCGAAGTTGATCGGTGAGCGCGAGCGCAGGTGCTTGCGTCCTTCCTCGGTCCGGGGATCGCCAACGACATTCGACATCCGATCGACGTTCCAGTGCGGCATGAACTTTTCGAGGTTGCTCGGGCCCACGAGGTCGACCCCGCAGGCGAATCGATCGGGCGTCATCGTCATCCCGACCAGCACTTCATACCCGCCGTAACTGCCTCCCAGGATGCCGACGCGGTCGTTCGCCGTGATGCCCTGCGCCACCATCCAGTCGACCTGCTCGAGCACGTCGGTGTGCATCCGGCCGCCCCACTCGAGATTCTGCGCGTTCATCATCTTCTTGCCGAAGCCGGCAGAGCCACGGTAGTTCACGTAGAGTACCGCATAGCCGCGATTCGCCAGCCAGTGGACGAAGGGACCGTAGGCCCATTGCGCCCGCTCGTCGCTCGGGCCGCCGTGCACCAGGACCACCGTCGGGACCGGTGACGAAGGCCTTCCGTCTCCATCGGGATCGGTCCACGGAGGGAGCAGATAGTAGGAGACGAACTTCATCCCGTCGGTGGTGGTAATCTCGAAGGGATGCAGCTTCGAGAGCTTGAGTCCCTCGAGTCCCGGCGTCCCGGTGAAGAGTTTGCTCGTCGTCCCCGAGGCGCGGTCATACAGCATGTAGGTGATGGGCGCATCGGAGAGCATGTACTGCACGATCCACTTGCCCAGGTCGTTGGAACGGGAGACGACCTTGATGTCGCCGTCCATCACCTTGCCGAGCTTCTCGAAGTCACCCGCGATGGAACTGTCGGTCACGTGCCAGGTGGTGCGGGTCCACATCGAGGCCCAGGCCTGGAGCTTGCTCGACACCGGGTGGTACAGCACGCCGGTCATGTCGCTCTCTGAGGCCTCGGCGAGGACGCTCCGCGCGCCGGTCTCCAGGTCCACCGCGACGAGCGCGGTGAGATCGCGCCCCTCGGTGTCGAACATGATGAGATGCTGGTTCCCCTGATCGACCCGCCATGCTTCCAGGTACGCCGTCGCGTTCACGGCGGCGACGTCCTCGGGACCGATGTCCCAGAGCAGCGCCCAGTCCTTGCCCGCCGGCTTGTAGAGATCGATGGTCCCGTCGGGCGCGATCGCAATGCCCACGCGCGGTCGCAGCTTGTGATCGGGGATTACCGCGACCATCCGATCGTTCGTCTGGATGAGGCTGCGCTCGCCGCTCGTGAGGTTCAGGCGATAGAGGTCCGGAATCATCGGATTCCGGTCGCGCACCGCGATCGCCGCGAGATTGGGGTCGTCCTCGGACCAGGTGAGGAACGTGACCTGCACGCCGGGAAGCGGAGTGAGGTTCCTTTCCTCACCGGAGGCAATGTCGACGACGTGCAGGTTCCAGCGCTCGTCGCCATCCTTGTCCTGGGGGAAAAGGATGCGACGGCTGTCGGGCGTCCACTTGTAGAGTACGTTCCCGCTCACGTCGAAGGCCTGGATGCCGCGTCCTTGCCGGGTCGTCAGCTGGCGCGCGCTGGCGATCGAATCGACCGGGGCCACGAAGAAGTTGAGCGCGCCCGCGACCGGCCGAAGGAACGAGATCCAGCGGCCGTCGGGACTGACCTGGGGCGCCAGGTTGGTCGCGGGCGCGAGCAGGGTCTGGAGCGGAATGAGCTCGGCGGGCGCGGATGCCCGCGGGGACCGCGAGCAGCCCACGGCGAGGGCGGCAAGCCCCGACACCACGGATCGAATGGTTGGCATGGAGAGTAAAGTACTTGTGGAGGAGCCCATGACTACGTACAAGGTCGGTTACATCGTCGGCAGCCTGTCGAAGGATTCAATCAACCGGATCCTCTCGAAGGCATTGATCAGGCTGGCGCCACCGGAGATCGAGATGACCGAGATCCCGATCGGGCATCTCCCACTCTACAATCGCGACCGCGATAACGACTTTCCTCCCGAGGCGAAGGAGCTCAAGTCGAGCATCGCCGCGGCGGATGCGATCCTGTTCGTGACCCCGGAGTACAATCGCTCGATCCCCGGTGCCCTCAAGAACGCAATCGACTGGGCGAGCCGGCCCTTCGGCAAGAACGCCTTTCACCGGAAGCCGACCGGCATGGTCGGGGCGTCGACCGGGAAGATCGGGACCGCGATCGGCCAGTCACACCTGCGGAGCATCATGGCCTTCTGCAACGCGCCACTGATGAACTCGATCGAGGTGTATATCCAGTTCACGCCAGGACTGATCACCGATGACGGATCGGTCACGGTCGAGTCGACCGAGCGGTTCCTGCGAAATTACATGACGGAGTACCACGCGTATATCCAGCGGGTTTACATGGCCATTCCGCGAGCGGGGTGAGGCGGTTGGGGCG
>DATEOL010000463.1:0-3582 GCA_035274025.1 Gemmatimonadales bacterium
TCTCCGACCCACGCGACGTCCGGCGCCGCCTGTCGCACCACGACCCCCGCCTGCGCCAGGAGGGCGGAATAATCGGGCGCCTCGCGACCATCCACATACGAGCGCCAGAACCATCCGGCGAACGCGGTGTCCCTGGTGACGCGGCCAAGCACCGCGCGCGCATCCGCGTTGGTGTAGGGGCGCTCGGTCTTTCCATGGGCGCGCCACATCTCGCGCATGAAGTCATCCATGGTCACGCCGGGGAAGCGCTGGCGCAGGGTCAGGTCGAGCGCGAGACCGAGGGCGGCACCCCAGGTGTAATACGAAATGAAGGTATTGGTGAAGGCGGGACGATCGATCGACGTCGCCGCGTCGACGTACGGCGCCATCATGCTCATCTCGCGGGGCGAGTTGTAACGCCGCCCAGCGTCGAAGAGCACCGAGTTCACGTTGCCGGACAGCCCCCGGACGTAGTCCTCGAACGAGGTGATCCCCGCGCGGGCCATCGCCAGGGGACCGTAGTAGCTCGTCACACCCTCGGCGAGCCACAGCTCACCGGTCATGTTGGCGTCACGGAAGTTGAACGGCTCGATCCCTTTCGGCCGGATCCGCTCGACGTTCCAGGAGTGGAAGAACTCGTGGGCGACGGTGCCGAGGTTGCCCCGCGCGTTGGTCTTGAGGCCACGCGAGCTGGTAAGCACCGTCGAATTCCGATGCTCCATGCCATCCCCGAAGACGTACGGCAGGTAATCGGCGAGGAAGGTGTAGGTCCCGTAGTCGTACGGCGCGAGCTCGCCATACACTGCGCGCTCCTCCAGGACGACCTTCTTGATCTGGTCGACATAGGTGTCGACTTCTTCCTTCGTGCCCGCGTGATGGATCGCGAGACGGATGGTCTTTTCCTTGCCGCCGTCGTTCACGATCCAGCTGCGGAGGTCGAGCGCCGAGACCTCGATCGGCGAGTCCATGAAGAACTGCAGGTTGGGCGCGCTGAACGTGGCGCCGTCGGCACCGGGCTTGAGCTGGGTCGCGACGATCCACCCCGACGGAAGGTCCTTGAAGCGCACCTGCATCGGACGCGCGTCGAACCCGACGGCCCACATGAACGTCGCGGGAATGTTGAGATGCGCGTGGGTGCGATCGATGCCGGCATAGGTGCCGTCGGCGTAGTCGGCGAACAGGGTATACGTCACCTTGACGGTCCCGTTGTGGCCACTGACGGTCCACTCCTGGGGACTCGCTTTGGCGACAGCCAGCGCCTTCCCTGCGGCATCCACAGCCTTCACGGAATAGACGTTCTTGGCGAATTCGTGCGCCGCGTACCGACCGGGCGAGCTCCGGCTCATCCGCACCGCGAGCGGACCAGGCGGCACTCCGCTGAAGGTGACGGCGATCTCGGCTTCGTGATGGACGCGATTCGGGAAGGCGACTTCGTATTGGACTGGCGTCTGAGCCAGGCGCAGAGTGGAAAGCGCAAAGTGCAAAACGACAAACACGGGTGTCCCTCGTTTCGGGCCTGGAAGGCAGGGGAAGTATGGTAGCGGCCCCGAGTCTGAGGTAGGCTGGGTCACACCACGATGAGACAAACGGAAGTAGGGGCGGTCATCCTGCCCGTCCCGATTCAGGCGATGATCAAGCGTGAAGCCAATACCAGCCCCGCGAGGATGAACAGCGGCCGAATCAGCTTGCTCCCGGCTTTCCTCCCGATGCGGGCGCCGAGGGTTCCACCGGCCAGCGCGCCGATCGTCGCGGGGAGCGCGAGCTGCCAGTCGATGGCGCCGCGCGCGAAGTACACCCCCGCCGCGAGGGCGCACCAGAGCGCGGCGAGGGCGTAGTAGTGGCCCAAGGCCGTGGGAAGATCGAAGCCGCGCGTGCGCATCAGGATCGCTGAGGTCAGGATGCCGTTGCCTGACCCAAGCAGCCCCTCGTATAAGCCAAGGGGGAATCCCACCAGGCTGCTTGGGTGGCGGGCAGACGGGCTGGCAGGCTGGCGGGCGGGTCTCATGCTTGCCACGATCGCGATCAGGATCAGCACGCCGGCCCCACGTCGAAGCAACACCTCGTTGACCGATGTGCCGATCACGGCACCCGCGAAAGCACCCACGAGTCCCGCGATCCCCATCCCCATGAGCACCCGGCGATCCACCGCGATGTTGGCGAGATAGGTGCGCGCGGCGGAGACCGTCCAGAACATTCCGGCGATCTTGTCCGACGCGACCGCGACAGGAAAGGCGACGCCGAGGGAAACCCAGGCGGGCGTGGTGATCATGGAGGAGCTCCCGCCCGAGAGGGAGGCGAGGAGACTCGCCCCGAACGCGATCAGCAGTACCGCAAGCGACCTCACGCCAGGAGTTCGGCCCCCCGGGCGAGATACTTCGCGTAGGTCGCCGGGTCGATGTTGCTGCCGCACACGATCAGGCCCACGTGCTTCCCGGCGAGTCGCGCGCGATAGGGCCCGATGAGCCCCGCGGTCGTCGCAGCCCCGGCGGGCTCGACCGCGAGCTTGGCACCCTGGAAGATCAGCGCGAGCCCGCGACAGAGCTCGTCATCATCGACCAGGACGAGGTCGTCGAGATACTTCCGGCAGAGCGCATAGCTGTACGGCAGCGAGAATGGCGGCGCGAGACTGTCGGCGATCGTCGTGATGGGACCGGCCGACACCGCCTTCCCTTCCGCGAAGCTCCGCGACATCGAATCCGCGCCCCTCGGCTCTACGCCCAGAAGCAGGCAGGAAGACTTGGCTTGCTTGATCGCGCACGCCACGCCGGCGGCGAGGCCGCCGCCGCCCACCGGGACGATCACCGCATCGAGATCGGGAACCTGCCGGATGAATTCGCAGCCCAGCGTGGCGGTGCCGAGCGCGGTGAGCGGTCCCTCGAAGGGATGCACGAAGGTCCGTCCCTCTTCCTGCTCGATCCGCTTAACCTCCGCGAACGCCTCGCCGACATCGTCCATGAGGTGGACACTCGCGCCGTACGCCCGGCTGAGGGCGATGCGCGTCGGGTTCGCCGAGCGTGGCATGACCACCGTGGCGCTGGTCCCGACGCGAGCCGCCGCGAAGGAAACCGCCGCCGCGTGATTGCCCGCGCTCACCGCGGTGATGCCTCGCGCGAGCTGGTCGGTCGAGAGGGCCCTCACGTTGGTGAGCGCGCCCCGGGCCTTGAAGGTTCCGGTATGCTGGAAGAGCTCGAGCTTGAGGGTGACGCGGGTGCCCGTTTCCAGGAACCGGGCCAGTCCCGGCTCCTCCCATGGGGAGACCGGCGTCTCTCGCACCAGGCCCGAAAGGGCCCGGGCATTGGCCTCAATTGCATCCAAAGTGGGGGGTGCCACCGGTGCGGAGTCTGGCTGGCTCGACGTCATCTAAGAGTAGAGAAAGGTGACCGGGACGGTGGTGAACATGCGGAAGGGTAATCGAATACTGGCCGGGCTCGCAGTCGCTCTCGCGGCGTGCGGCGGATCGAGCACGTCATCCGATCCGCGGCCCGAGACGGTGACAGGCCTGTCGGTCCTCCGAGTCGAGAACCAGAGCTACGTCGACTTCAATATCTTCGTCTGGCGGGACCAGACCCGGCAGCGGCTGGGCCGGTCTACCGCAAACACTAC
>DATEOL010000464.1:0-9355 GCA_035274025.1 Gemmatimonadales bacterium
TGTACAGTGCCGTGCCGCTCGAGCTTCCGGAACCGCTCGACCCGCTGTGCGTGCAGTTGCGTCCCGTGTGGCCAGGATAGGGGCCGAGCCATGCCCCGGCCCGGGCGAGGCATGGCCTCGCCCCTACTTTCCCTCAACCCATTCAAGTTATGCCTCGCACCATCCTCGCTTCCGATCTCACTTCGTATCTCGACGGCCTCGTTCCCGAGCGACATCCGGTGCTCCAGGAGATGGAGGACGTCGCGAAGCGGACTGACTTTCCCATCATCGGCCCGGCCTGCGGTCACTTTTGTTACCTGCTCGCGCGCCTCATCGGCGCGCGGCAGATCTTCGAGCTGGGTTCTGGCTTCGGTTACTCGACCGCGTGGTTTGCCCGCGCAGTCAAGGAGAACGGCGGCGGGACGGTTCATCACGTCGTCTGGGACGAGAAGCTCTCGTCGCGCGCGCAAGACTATCTCGGAAGGATGGAGCTGACGGACGTCGTCGAGTTCCACATGGGTGAAGCGGTGGCGACGCTCAAGGAGCACAAGGGACCGTTCGACATCGTCTTCAACGACATTGACAAGGAGGGCTACCCCGCGTCGCTGGGCGTGATCGTGGACCGGGTCCGGACCGGGGGCCTGCTGATCACGGACAACCTGCTCTGGAGCGCGCGGATCCTGGACGTCGGCGACAGCTCGGCAGCCACCGAAGGCGTACGCGAGCTCACCAGGCTGGTCTACGCCGATGCGCGGTGGATTCCCGCCATCGTCCCGCTCAGGGATGGGATGCTGGTGGCCGTACGTGTATGAAGGGGAATAGCTGGGGGCGGACTCGAACCGCCGACCCCGGCATTATGAGTGCCGTGCTCTAACCAGCTGAGCTACCCAGCCAAGGGAGGCAAATCCTAGCCGATTCAAGCCGTCTGGTCAACGTTAAAGTTCCCTTTTTGCGCGTTCGAAAGGAGGCCTTACCATTCTCGCCCTCAAGTCTTCCGCGTTCGCCAACCACGGGAAGATCCCGCCCCAGTACACCTGTGATGGCGCCGATCTCTCCCCCCCGCTGGCGTGGAACGACCCGCCACCTGGCACCAGGAGTTACGCACTGATCGTGGATGACCCCGACGCTCCCGATCCGAAGGCGCCCCAGATGACCTGGGTGCACTGGGTCGTGTACAACCTGCCCGGTGCAGCCACGAAGCTGGCCGAAAGTGCCGCTATCGGCGGACTTCCGGCCGGAGCGCTCGAAGGCACCAACGACTGGAAGCGCACCGGCTATGGCGGCCCGTGTCCACCGATCGGGGAACATCGCTACTTCCACAAGCTGTACGCCCTGGACACGATGCTGCCGGACCTTCACAACCCGACCAAGAGCGCCCTTGAAAAAGCGATGGAGGGGCACATCATTGCCTCCGCGGAGCTGGTCGGGGTGTATCACAAGAAGGCCTGAGACCCGGCAACAGTCGAAGACGTCTCAGGCTTGACAACCCTCCGTGGGGGTGGATGTTCGTTCCTCCCCCACGAGACAACGAGCCCCGCATGCGGACGTTCCTGGTGTACGACCGGCGAACCGGCGAGCCGGTCTCAACTGTCGAGGAAGGCGATCATGACCTGAAGACGACCGGGGAGTTTCTCGCCGCGATGCCGCCCAAAAAACGGAAGCGGATGGCCGTCGTGGAGATCAGCTCCGGGACGAAATCCCCCAAGCGCCGCAAGAGCAGCTAGTATCTCCACGACACCGTGTCTACATCGGCTGGATGATTTCGCCGGATCTGGTCCATGATCCGGGGCATGAACATTTGATGGTACCTCAACCGCGAATACGCATTCGTGCGCGTATGGTCGCCGTTCCAGCAGTGCTCCGCGCGATCACCATAGTCCACTTCCGCATCCGCCGGCGGATCGGTCGCTGACTTGAGGAAGTCCTCCACCAGGTAGACCGCGTTGTTGAGGTAGTAGTTGTCCATGTCGCCCACGTAGAGCTTGAGCTTGCCACGCACCTTGGGGCCCAGCGTCTTCCAGTCGCGCCGGAGGATGTGCGACAGGTCGTAGTGCTCCTTCCAGTAGTTCGCGACCTCCCGATCGATGACGCCCGTGGCCTTGTCCCAGATCGGCCTGGGGTAGCCGTCCGCACCCGCGGGCGAGAAAACCGCCTGCCAGATGTCCCATTGGTCGCCCGAGCGGCCCTTCGTCGCCAGTGCCAGCTCGCGATGATTCACTTCCTCGAGAGTGGCACTCACCTGGCCGAGGTAGTTGCGGAGCGCCGGGCGAGGCGTGCGCTTCCATTTGCTGTCGACGAAGTATGCGTTGGTATCGGCGTACAGGTTCACCACGGTGTAGGCGCGGAAGTCGATCGGGTCGGGACACGCGATCCAGGCCCCGTTGAACTCCTCGGGGTAGAACACCTGCACCGCCATCGCTTCCCATCCGCCGGTCGAGCCACCATAGGTGAAGCGCGCGTAGCCCTTCCCGATTCCGCGAAACCGCCTCTCGATCTCGGGGATCAGCTCGTACATGATCGCGTCGCCGTAAGGCCCCTGGTTCGCCGAGTTGACCGCGTACGAGTCGTCGTAGAACGGGGTCGGATGCTGGATCTCGATCAGCAGCACGCGCGGGAAGTTCGGCCCGGTCCAGGTCTGGTAGAAGTCGTTCGCCAGCTCCTGCTGGATCCGGTTGTAGCACTCGAGGTGGAAGCGCTCGCTGTACTCGCACTTGAGGCTCGGATCGGGCGCCTCGGGGCGGAATCCGCCGATGTCATCGGGAAAGTGGCCGTGGTTCACCACCAGGGGATAGCGTGCGTTCGGGTGGCTGTCGTAGCCTTCCGGCAGGAGCACGTGCGCGCCGATCGTGACCGGCCGCCCCCAGAACTTCGTGAGTCGCTCGCTCGTGATGGTGACGTGCTTGACGTATTTGGTGTCCTCCGGCGGCGTGATGACGGGAATCTCCTGGTCCATCACGATGCGTACCCCGGTGTCCTTGCCCGGTGTGATCGTGATCCACTGCGGCACGCTGTACAGATTCCCCGGCTTCCGCGCCCACTGCTGCCCTTCCCCCTTGTCGGGAGGGAGCTTTACCGTGTGACCGTCGCTTCGGGTGAAGGTCTCGTACCGGTTGAGGAGCGCCTGGACGCGGTACCGCCCGGCAGGAAGGCTCGCGAGGCTCCGGATCGGGTACCCGAACGCGCTCCCATCCACTGTCGCGTCCTTGCCTGGTGCCAGTCCGTCGACATCGAGACCGAAGACGAGCTGCGTCGCCGCTCCATCGCTGATCTGGAACCTCGGCTCGGCGGTCGAGTCGGTGGACAGCAGGAGCAGGAGCCGGCCATCGAGCGGCGTGGCGCTCCGCGACGCGGGGAAGCTCACGCGGAACGACGGGCCGGCGGGAGGACGGGAGGCGTCATTGCCCACGAACAGCGCGGACAGCACAACCAGTGCGATCATGTGGAATCCCGGGGTGCGAGGTTCTGTCAGCTGGAAGCTAGTCAGCGGCTCATTGACAATAGGTGGCGATGGCCCGACGTTCCGCAGGCCCGCTGGCACAATTGTCAATTGTCTACTGTCACTCGTCAATGCTTACTCTCGACGTTCTCAAGGCCTCCGTGGCCATCTGCCGCCTCGCACCCGATACCGAGGTGCCAGCCTGGGCGTGGGGCGCGAAAACCTTTCTCACGATCAGCCGCACGGCCCAGGAGCTCAGTATCACGGCGGATGAATCGACCATGCCCGCGGGAATCCCCGCGCAGCGCGGTTACCGCGTCCTCAAGGTCCGCGGCACCCTCTCCTTCGGCCTGGTGGGTATCGTGCTGCAGATCATGGAGCCGCTGGCGCAGGCGGGGCTTCCGGTATCGGTGGTTTCCACCCACGACACCGACTACATCCTGGTGAAGGAAAAAGACCTCGGGCAGGCCGTGCATGCGCTCGAGGTCGCGGGACACCACGTTGTCAACTAGGGACTGACGATCTAGCGATCCGGCGATCGCGCCAGCTCGGCCTTCGCCCGGGCAAGCATCCTGGACTGGGCTTGCGTCAGCCGGCGTGTCCCGTCAAAGGCACTCACCGCAGTTGCGTAATCCCCGTTGTGATATGCGGATTCGGCCAGTTCCAGGTTCGCGCGCACCCGCGCCGCAGAATCGCGAATCGAGGGCAGGACCCGCGCGAGGAGCGGCTGCGCGGTCTGAAAATCCTTGGCGCTCTGAGCCCGCACCGCGCGGTAGTAGCCCGCGAGCGGCGTCTTCCCGTCCAGCTCACGCGCAATGAAGCGTTCGTTTGGAATGAATCGTCCAAAAGAACGTTCCGCCTCCATTCCCAGCAGCATGGAAAGCGCCAGCAGTTCCGCAGTGAGCGCCACCTGCCGAAGCAGCGCGCCGTGAGCCACCGGACCGGCGGTTATCCGGCCGAGCCGGTCCAGCCACGGCTTGAGGAGCCGCCAGTGAAAGGCGGCGAAGTAACCCAGCACGGAAAGCGCCACACCGGCCAGGACGTCCACCACGTAGTGCTCCCCCATGTACACGATCGCGAATACTACGGTCAGACAGTACGCCAGCATCAGCACGCCCCATTTTCCGAAGAGCCTGAAGCTGAGTAGCGTGAGCAGCACGGGGAACGCCGCATGGAGCGATGGCATCGCCGCAATCGGGTTCAGGTCGAACGTCCTGGACACCGTGGGCAGCGACACGTTATAGACCTGGCTGGAGATGTGGGTGATGTCCGGGAGCACCTGGAACTGCTCCGCCGCCATCCAGGGCGGTATCGTGGGGATGAGCAGATACCCCGCCATGCCAAGTCCCATGACCAGGATGAAGGACAGGACGAGCCGGGGGAACCACTCGGTCCGGACGAGCCACACCAGCAGCGCGAATCCCAGGAAGGCGACGAAATGTGAGGCGTGTACCGCAACCAGTGCACGCTCCAGCGTCCCGACCTGACCGTCCGCGAACAGGAGGTGCTGCAGGGTCAATGACGGCAGGACGCCGAACAGCGTCCGCTCCGCAGCGATTGCGTAGCCCATGTAAACCGGCAGATCGAGCCGTCGAATGGCGCCGAAGATGATCCCGCGGCAACTGTCGAAAAGGATGATGGCACCGAGGAACACCGACCAGTCCCGGACAAAGGGCCGGAACCGCCCTGCCAGCCAGGCCACGACGAACAAGGAGGGAATGACCAGCGTCTTCCAGACGAAACCGTAATTGCCGAAGACGAACAGCAGGCCGAGGGCCAGCGCGTAGATGGCCGCGACACCCGCGAAGAGAGCCTGTTCGCGCCGGAGTGAGGGGTGAGATTCTGGTGCAGTCATGTCAAAATCTGGCGATCCGGCAGTGTTACTTCTCTTCCCAGATGATGTTGTAAACGTACTCGCCCTTCCGCAACATTCCGTACAACTCCCGCGCCAGTCGCTCCTGTGTTGCAGGATCCGTCTCGACCGCCTTCGCCTCTTTCTCCAGCGAGTCCACCTCGCGCCGTAATTCGGCAATCCGGGTGATCTCGTCGCCCTCCTCCCGCCGCAGGGTCATGAAGTCCCAGGTGCTGTATTCCCCGCCCTGCACCGCGAACAACAGTGCCAGGACCAGGATCACGACAACAACCTGGATCCGCGTGACTTTCACAACGAGTAAAGATCCCGTCCTGGATAGTGGGCCAGGTCGCCCAGCTCTTCGGCGATCCGGAGCAGCTGGTTGTACTTCGCGACGCGATCGGTGCGGCTCGCGGAGCCGGTCTTGATCTGTCCCGCGCCGGTCCCCACGGCGAGGTCGGAGATGAAGGTGTCCTCGGTCTCGCCCGACCGGTGCGAAATCACCACCCCGAAGGCGCTGCCTTTCGCCATCTCGATGCACTGCAGGGTCTCGGTGAGCGTGCCGATCTGGTTCACCTTGACCAGCACCGCGTTCCCGACGTCCTCTTCGATGCCGCGGCCGAGCCGGTCCACGTTGGTGACGAAGAGGTCGTCGCCGACCAGCTGGATCCGGTGGCCGAGCCTCTCGGTCAGCTTCGACCAGCCATCCCAGTCGTCCTCGGCGAGCCCGTCCTCGATCGAGACGATGGGATACCGTTCGACCCAGCCGGCGTAGAGCTCGACCATATCGGCCGCGCTCCGGCGGCTCCCGTCGCCCTTCTTGAAGACGTACTCGCCATCCTGGTAGAGCTCCGAGGCGGCCACATCGAGGGCAATCGCCAGGTCCTTGCCCGGCTCGTAGCCCGCTTTCTTCATCGCCTGCATGAGCACGTCGAGCGCGGCCTCGTTCGACGGGAGCTGCGGCGCGAACCCGCCCTCGTCGCCGACGGCCGTGGAAAGCCCCATCGAGCTGAGCACCTTCTTGAGCGCATGAAAGGTCTCGATGCCCATCCGGAGTGCGTCCTGGAAGGTGTCCGCGCCGATCGGCACCACCATGAACTCCTGGGCGTCCACGTTGTTCGAGGCGTGCGCGCCGCCATTGAGGATGTTCATCAGCGGGACCGGCATCACCCGCGCCATCGGTCCGCCGAGGTAGCGGTACAAGGGGAGCCCGGTCTCCTCGGCGGCCGCGCGTGCCACCGCGAGCGATACCGCGAGCAGCGCGTTGGCGCCGAGCTTGGCTTTGTTGCTGGTCCCGTCCGCTTCCATCATCTCCGCATCCACGGCGATCTGGTCCGCCGCGTCGATGCCCTCGAGCCTGGGCCCGAGGACTTCATTCACGTTCTTCACCGCCTCGAGCACGCCCTTCCCGCCGAAGCGCTTCGGATCGTTGTCGCGGAGCTCGACCGCCTCGTGCTCGCCGGTCGACGCACCGCTCGGCACAGCCGCGCGTCCTCGCGCGCCGCTTGCCGTCGTCACCTCGGCTTCAACTGTGGGATTTCCTCGACTGTCGATGATTTCGCGGGCGTGGACTTCGATGATTGTCGACATGGACCTCGTGAAGACGGGCGACGGGTTACGGGCGACGGTTACGCGCTATGGGCGACGGGCGACAGGCGACGGGCGAAACGCCTCACTCCTCACTCCTCACCCCGAACTGTATTTCGCGCAAAGATAATGAAAAAAGGGCGCGGACTCCTGCCCGCGCCCTTCAGACCCATTCGAGCTGCCAGCCTATCCGCCTTATCCGCCCTATCCGCCCTATCCGCCCTATCCGACTCGTCTGCGCCGATAGCCCGCCACGGCCATTGCGCCGAGGCCGGTGGCCAGCAGGACCACGGTCGAGGGCTCGGGTACCGTCGTGCCGTCGGTGCCTTCGATACCATTGAGGCCGTACGAATAATCCGAGAAGGCCTCCAGCTGGTCCGAGGCATCACCAAAGTTCGTGCCGGTGGACGGTGAGTCCCAGAACGCGGTCAGGTCCCCGACGGCATTGATGCCGTCGACTCCCTCTGTCGTGGTGACGAAAGCGAATCCCTCGCCCAGGCCGATGGGCGCGATCGTGAGCCAGTATTCTCCCGGCGCGAGAAAAAACGGGGAGAACCCGCTTACGGTATAGAGGCGATGATCGAACCCCAACGCATCGCCCAGGTCGTCGACGCCGGTGATCGTATTCGTGCCGGAGTACAGCAGCGTTCCTCCCAGTCCCGCAGAGACGCCGGTCCGTATTTCCCAGTAGGCGTCGCCGGCCGGAAAGTCGGTGAGGAATTCACCAAACAATGAGGTGACCGTCCATCCGGTCCCCGATGCGATGAAGTTGTCGTACAGCCGGGCATCGATGAACGTGCCATTGCGCTCGCTGGCGAGGCCGCCGAAGCCGTCGAAGTTGCCGTTCTTCCAGAGTTGAGCGTGCGCAATCGATGGGAATGTCGCAAGGCTGAGCAGGGTTGCTCCCGCCAGCACTGTCTGGATACGCATCAGGAGTCCGTGAATCTGATGTCCGATCTTACAACACAATTGTGCGGGATGGAAGTGAATTGTGAGTGCTAGCATTAAAATGCTACAGCGCCCAGCCCGAGCATCGCACCCCGCGCCCGATCGCTCAGCTGGACGCGATCATCATACGAACATCCCACGGTGGGGATGTCCTCGCCGATCCGGAGCACGATCTCACCCGGTTTTGGCACCATCGCGAGGCTCGGCATGAGGTCGTAGCTCCCCACTACGACGACCGGTACGATGGGAACATGGGCCGCGATCGCGAGCACAAAGGGCCCCTTCTTGAAGGGGAGCAGCTTGCCGTGCCTGCTTCTGGTGCCCTCCGCGAACACCAGGGCCGAGCGTCCCTGCCGGACCACTTCGGCGGCCTCGTCATACGCCGCGAACGCCGCCCCGCGGTTGGCTCGATCGATGGCGATGTGGCCGGCCGCCTTCGCGGCGCGACCGAAGATCGGGACCCTCAGCAGCTCCTTCTTCATTACGAACTTGGGAACCGGTGGCAGTCCCACGACGAGCGCGGGAATGTCGAGCAGGGAGATGTGATTCGCGACGTACACCACGGGGCGATCGCGCAGGACACCCGGTCCCTCCACCCGTACCGTGATCCGGCCCGCGCGAAGGAGCGCCGATGACCATTGGAACGCGGCGCGATCGTACGGCCCGCCCGGTGCGTCGGGAACGCCGCGCCACGACGCTCCGATCGCGCGCGACCCCTCCCGCAACGTCGCAATCACCGCGGCGCCCAGCCACCGTGCCGTCTGGATCATGCGAAGTGATTGTAGCTCGAGGGCAAGGCGATCACCTGGTCATCGCGGAGGAGCCGGATGCCCTCCCCCGCCTTCACCGTGCCGATGCGCGTCAGGGGAACTCCCGAGGCGGTGTCCGCCGAGAACGCTCCCGGCATGGTGACGAGCAGCTCGTAGTCTTCGCCGCCGGCCGCCGCGAAGAGCGCCCGATCGGGCCCAGGTACCGAGGGATGGACCGGGAGTCGCGCCAGCTCGATTTCGAGAGCGACCCCGGACGCGGCCGCGAGGTGTCCCGCATCGCCGGCGAGGCCGTCGCTCAAGTCCATCATCGCCGTCGCTCCCGCGTCCGCGAGCCACGTTCCCGCGGCAATTCTGGGGGAGGGGTGAGCGAACGCCGCCCGAGCCTCGCGCCGGGGTTCACCGCCGGCAAGCCATGACTGTACCGCGGCACGCGCCCCTCCAAGGAGGCCGGTCACCCAGAGTCCATCACCGGCGCGAGCGCCGCGCCGTCGCAGCGGTCGCGCGGCGCGGCCGAGCACCGTGATGGTGGCCGACCATAGATCTGCCGCTGTTAGGTCGCCGCCGAGGACGAGGCCACCGACCTGGGCGCCGGCGCCGCCAACTCCGCTCATGAATCGCGCCAGGTCTTCCTTCGTAGCCGCGCGCGGCGCGGTGACCGCCGCCAATATGCCCGTCACGCTCGCGCCCGCGGCCGCGAGATCCGAGAGCGCTGAAGCAGTGGATCGGTATCCGGCCTCTTCGAGCGAGATCCAGTCGAGCCGGAAATGAACCCCTTCTGCGCTG
>DATEOL010000465.1:0-4991 GCA_035274025.1 Gemmatimonadales bacterium
AGTCTCAACGCTCTGGCAGATCGACGACAGCGGCGCGGCCGAGTTCGCTGAGCAGTTCTATTCGCGTTTGGTAACGAACACGGTGGCGGATGCATTCGCGCAGGCCCAGCGGACCTTGGCGGGTGGAGGTCGGTTCAACAATCCGTATTACTGGGCAGGTTACCTCCTCAGCGGTGGCGGCGAGCCCTTCAGGCGTGCGACATCGATTCTCGCGCATCCGGAGTCTGGCGCATTGCCTAGCTTTCACCCCTTCCGAAAGAACAACCGATGAACCCCGCGAATCTCCCCACAGTGTGCCTGACCGTGCTGGCCTGCACGGCGGCTTGCACCGATCCCTCAGTCGGGCCCCGGATCCCGGATGCGCTCGATGCCAAGGGGAGGATCAGCGACCCCACGGTCGATCTTGTAGACCCTGCCTTCGGTCATCAAGGTGACAACGGTTTTGTCGTCACCGTCTCCGGAGGGGGATTCGATGCCGGCTCCCAGGTGAGTTGGGAGCGGAATGGAGCGCCGGACTCCAAGATCACGGTATTCTCGACCGAATTCCTCAGCTCCAGCCAGCTGAAAGCCACGATCAACATCGCGGCGGATGCGGACGTCGCGCGCTACGATGTGGCCGTGACCACAGCGAAGGGCCGTAAGGGGATCGGCACCGAGCTTTTCGAGGTCACCCAGGCCATCGCGCTCGACGTGACCACGTTGATTCGAGCGGTCAATCAGCAGGGCGAGATGACCGGACAATCCACCAGTGGCGCCTTCGTCTGGAGTCTGGCCACCGGCATGGAGATCCTGCGGTCGAGCGGTTCGGGGTGGGACATCAGCGAAGATGGGCACACGATCGTAGGTGGTGACTACATCTGGAGTCGCAGCGGTGCATCGTGGGCCGAAGCGTTGCTGCCTCGAGGTGCGGGGTCGGGGAGTGTCTATGCCACAAGTATCGCCTCGGATATGGATGGCGCGGCTGCCGTGATCGGGGGGGCTGAGGACATGCCGGGCACAAAGAAGAATCCCGGTGGGCGCCAGCCCAGACTCTGGCTGCGTGAAGAGAGCGGATGGCTGCGGATCGCCCTTCCGACTGGGGCCGGGACGCCGATAGCATTTGTGAACGACTTGAGCGACAACAATGTTGCCGTCGGATACCTCAACAACGCCCCCGTCGTCTGGACACCGGACGGACTTGGGGGCTGGTCCCTCACCTACCTCGGCCCGGCCGCCACCTCCGGCAGCCGGAACGAGGCCAAGGGTGTCAACCGCACAGCAAGCCTGATCGCAGGCATCATCTCCGCCAAGGCCGTCTATTGGCAGCGCAGCGGAACCGGCTGGAGTGCCCCAATTACACTTCCGGTTTCCTGCGGCACGGCGGTCGCCGTGGACGATCTCAACCGCATCTTGGTCCGGGGCTGCGACCTGGGATCAGGTACGAATGTCACGTCAGCCGTCGTCTCGCCGCCCTACTTGAGCGCGGACGCGCTCACGCTGGGTGGGTTTGGAGACCGGGCGGACGGCCCCCAGGTCTGGGCCATCTCCCGCCATGGCACGTGGATTGTCGGCAGCTCCAAGCTCAAGACCGCAACTATTGGCGCCTATTGGAACGTGTTCTGACATTCGCACAACACCGTCACAATTGCGCTCATTAAAGCCCTTTGGGGTGAATAACAAGCGCCCGGGATCTCTCCCGGGCGCCTCGGACCAACAGACCAACTGACGACTCCTGACTACGCCTCGACTTCCTCCGGGAACGGCACCGGCATGCCCTCCTGCAGCGCCGGATCCGGCGCCGCCGCAGGCGGCGGCGGCTCGAAGCCCGCCGGCGGCTCGATCTCGAGATCGACGTACCGGTAGTGACCGGTACCCGCCGGAATCAGGTGCCCGATGATGATGTTCTCCTTGAGGCCGCGCAGATCGTCCTTGGCCCCGCGGATCGCGGCATCGGTGAGCACCCGGGTGGTCTCCTGGAACGACGCCGCCGAGATGAAGCTCTGCGTCGTGAGGCTCGCCTTGGTGATGCCGAGCAGGACCGGCTCCGCCGTCGCCGGCTTGTTCTTCTTCTTCGTGATCCGGTCGTTCTCGTCCTTGAAGGTGAGCCGGTCCACCGACTCCGCCTCGAGGAAGCCGGTATCACCCGGATCCACGACGCGGACCTTCTGCAGCATCTGCCGCACGATCACGCCGATGTGCTTGTCGGCGATCCGCACGCCCTGCAGGCGGTACACTTCCTGGACCTCGTTGAGCAGGTACTCCTGCACCGCGCGCGGGCCCTTGATCCGCAGGATGTCGTGCGGATTCACCGGGCCCTCGGTGAGGCGGTCGCCCGCCCGCACCCGGTCGCCCTCGTGCACCCGGAGGTGCTTGCCTGCGTGGACTTCGTAGAGCTGGGCCTCCTCGCCCTCGATGGCGACACCGTCGGCGCCAGTCGGGTAGACATAGATCTCGCGCTTGCCGCGCTTGATCTCGCCGAATTTGACCACGCCGTCGACCTCGGAGATTGTCGCCGGATCCTTGGGACGCCGCGCCTCGAACAGCTCGCCCACCCGGGGCAGGCCGCCCGTGATGTCGCGGGTCTTGTACACTGAACGCGGCATCTTGGTGATGGTGACGCCCTTGGCGACATGCACCGTCGCCGAGAGGTAGACCGTCTTGTCCTTGGTCTCCTTCTTCGACTTGCCGGGCCAGGCTTCGGCCACCGGACGCTCCTCCACGTGGAACTTGCTGCTCCACGGGTTGGACTCGTCCGCCATGTTGATCGCGCGGCTCACCTGGTCGGTCGGCGACCCCAGGATGATCCGGGACCCCTCGGCCAGGGTGTACTCCTGCGGATCCTTCCGGTTCGCGTACACCAGCACCGACGGATGCAGCTCGCGATCCGGATCGGCCGTGACGACGAGCGACCGGAGGCCGGTGCCCTCGTCCAGCTCTTCCTTGAGCGTCACACCCGGCACCAGGTCCTTCCAGCGGAGGTCACCCTCGATCTTGATGATGCTGGGGTCGTTGTACGGGTCCCAGGTGTAGAGGATCGTGGCCCGGCGCTCGCCGTCGCCCTTGGAGACCGCGTCGCCTTCCTTGACGTGCAGGATGGCGCCGGCGGGAACCGGGTAGCGGTTGAGCACCCGGCTCTGGTCCTTCGGGTCGCAGACCTCGATGGCCTGCTTGGTTTCCTCGGTGGCGGACTCGTCCTCCCGGCTCGTGACCACGCGGACATTGGCCTTGGTGCCGTCCTCGTACTCCACCGGCAAGTCGGTCCAGTCGAGCCCCTCGCTGTAGCGCACCACGCCGTCGGCGCGGGCGCGGCGTTCGGCTTCTTCCGCGATACGCGACGAGGTACCTCCGATGTGGAAGGTGCGGAGCGTCAGCTGGGTGCCCGGCTCGCCGATCGACTGCGCGGCGAGGATGCCCACCGCCTCACCCATGTCGACCAGCTCCATGGTGGCGAGGTTGCGGCCGTAGCACATGCGGCAGACACCGCGGCGCGACTCGCAGGTGAGGACCGAGCGGATGTGCACCTTCTCGATGCCCGCGTCCTCGATCGCGTCGGCGCTCTCTTCGTCGATCAGCGTGCCCGCCGGCACCAGCAGCCGCGGGTCGCCATGCTCGTCGAGCTGGTGCGGATCGAAGACATCCTCGGCCGCGACCGTGCCCGTGATCCGCTCCTTCAGCGTCTCGATGACGTCCTCGCCCTCCTTGAGGGCCGTCATCTCGAGACCCTTCACCGTGCCGCAGTCCTCCTCGGTGATCGTGACGTCCTGCGCCACGTCCACCAGGCGGCGGGTGAGGTAGCCGGCGTCGGCGGTCTTGAGCGCCGTGTCGGCCAGGCCCTTCCGCGCGCCGTGGGTCGAGATGAAGTACTCGAGCACCGACAGGCCTTCGCGGAAGTTCGACTTGATCGGGCTCTCGATGATTTCGCCGATGCCGCCGGTGAGCTTCTTCTGCGGCTTGGCCATCAGGCCGCGCATGCCCGCGAGCTGCCGGATCTGGTCCCGGCTGCCGCGCGACCCGGAGTCGAACATCATGTACACCGGGTTGAACCCGCCGCGCGACGTGCGCATCGAGCCGATCATGGCCTCGGCCACGTCGTTGTTGGCGTGGGTCCAGGCGTCGATCACCTTGTTGTACCGCTCACCGAAGGTGATCTGGCCGGTGTTGTAGGCCCGCTGGAACCGCTCGACCCGCTTCTGCGCTTCGTCGAGCAGCTGCGGCTTCTCGGGCGGAATCTCCAGGTCCTCCACGCCGATGGAGACACCACCCAGCGTGGCGAAGTCGAACCCGAACCGCTTGAGGCGATCGAGGAACTCCACCGTCTCACGGAGGCCGGCGCGGCGATAGCTCTGCAGCACCAGCTCGGAGAGGGCCTTCTTCCGCATCAGCTCATCGCGGAAGCCCAGCTCGGCGACCAGCTTCCGCGGCAGGATGTTGTTGAACAGCACCCGGCCCACGGTGGAGCGGATCCAGCGGGGACGCGGGTCGATCGACTCCCGCGGCGGCACGAACCAGAACCGGATCGCGGTCTGGTGGGTGACGCGGTCGTGCAGCAGCGCCATCTCCAGCTCGGCCAGCGAGCCGAAGTAGGGCGAATCCTTCCAGAGCTTCTCGCGGGTTTCCTCGAGCTTCGCGCCGCCCTTGCGGAGCTGCTCTTCGAATCCCGGCGGCAGCTTGGTGAGGAAGTAGCATCCCAGCACCATGTCCTGCGACGGCTCCGCGATCGGCCGGCCGTCCGAGGGCTTGAGGATGTTGTTGGACGACACCATGAGCACCCGGGCCTCGAGCTGCGACTCGAAGGAGAGCGGGACGTGCACCGCCATCTGGTCGCCGTCGAAGTCCGCATTAAATGCGGCGCAGACCAGCGGATGGATCCGGATGGCCTTGCCCTCCACCAGCTTGGGCTCGAACGCCTGGATACCCAGGCGGTGCAGCGTCGGTGCGCGGTTCAGGAGCACCGGGTGGTCCTGGATGATCTCTTCCAGGATCTCGAACACCTCCGGTCCCTCGCGCTCCAC